>JBFWIG010000302.1:0-3349 GCA_050256115.1 Bacteroidales bacterium
CTCGACACGATTCCGGAAGAGCGGATTACCCCTTACGAATTGCTCGTGCCCGGATCTACCCTGAAAGATACGATCTATTTTATCTCGTACGGAGGTGCCCGCAACGATTCTGTGGCCAATTTGGGCGACCAGGTGGTGTTAGACTATTATGGAAAATATATCGACGGCACCGGATTCGAATTGCGAAAAGAGGCAACCCTCACCGTTCAGAAGGCCAGTTCGGGCAAGAGTGATGCCGTAATCGACGGCTTGGCCGAGGCCCTCCGACATGTGAATCCCGGTGAGAAGGTGAGCGTAGTAATCCCTTATAGACTGGCTTATGGATCTGTAGATCAGAATGAAACATTGGGCGATATGAAAATGCCCACCGTTATTGTGCCTGCCTATTCAACGCTGGTTTTCGATCTGATTTTGCACAAAATAATTCCCGAATATTAACGTCTATGAATCATTTGTTGTTGCTGGGCGATGAGGCTATCGCCCAAGGGGCACTCGATGCCGGTTTGTCGGGGGTGTATGCTTACCCCGGAACGCCTTCGACCGAAATTACCGAATACATACAGGCCTCGCCGCTGGCACAGGAACGATCGGTTCACTCTGCCTGGTCGGCAAACGAGAAGACGGCCGTAGAAGAGGCCCTTGGTATGTCGTTTGCCGGAAAGAGAGCCTTGGTTTGTATGAAACATGTGGGGTTGAATGTGGCTGCCGACGGTTTTATCAATGCCGCCATGACCGGAGTAAACGGTGGCCTGATTGTGCTGGTTGCCGACGATCCCTCCATGCACTCTTCGCAGAATGAGCAGGATTCGCGTTTCTACGGCAAGTTTGCCATGATTCCCATCTTCGAGCCATCCAATCAACAGGAGGCCTACGACATGATGTTCGAAGCCTTTGATCTCTCGGAAAAGTTCGAAACCCCGGTTTTACTGCGTATTACCACCCGAATGGCCCATAGCCGCAGCGGAATAGTGCGCCGCGAGGTACGAGCCGAAAATGCGCTCTCTCTACCGGCAGATGAGCGCCGTTTTATCCTTTTACCGGCCATTGCCAGAGGCAGATACAAACGGTTGTTGCAGTTACAGGATCGGTTTGCAGAGGCATCAGCCAATTCGGCCTTCAATCAGGTTATTGCCGGTACCGATAACCAACTGGGCATTATTTCCTGTGGGATTGCTTACAACTATTTGATGGAGTGTTATGGCGGCGCCCCTTCGCCCCATCCCGTGGTAAAGGTTTCGCAATATCCGGCTCCCGTCCAAGCCATTGCGCAACTTTTTGATACCTGCAAGAAGGTGTTAGTACTGGAAGAGGGGTATCCCTTTCTGGAAGAGCAAATAAGGGGGATACTGCCCGCCGGACCGGCTGTTTCGGGTCGTTTAGACGGAACCCTTCCCCGTGATGGCGAGTTGAGCCCCAATCTGGTGGCAAAAGCCCTGGGTATCTCCACGCCTGCGTTACTCTCTGTTCCCTCGCTGATGGTTAACCGCCCTCCGGCTCTCTGCAAGGGATGTGGTCATATCGATATGTATCAGGCATTGAATCAGGCACTTGAAGCAATTGGCGGAGGGAAAGTATTCGGAGATATCGGGTGTTATACGTTAGGCGCCCTTCCTCCCTTTAACAGCCTGCATACCTGCGTCGACATGGGTGCATCGGTTACCATGGCCAAGGGAGCCGCCGACGCCGGCGTTCATCCTTCGGTAGGGGTAATCGGCGACTCTACCTTTACCCATTCGGGTATGACCGGTCTGTTAGACTGCGTACTCGAACAGACCCCTGTAACCCTGATTATTGCCGATAATGCTACCGCTGCCATGACCGGCGGACAACACTCGTCGGCTGCGGGCATTCTGGAGAAGATCTGTTTGGGTCTGGGTGTAGAGCAGGAACACATCAAGGTGTTGAAGCCTTTACCCAAATATCTGGAAGAGAACCGGGAAATTTTGCTCAATGAATTGAACTATAGAGGTGTTTCGGTTGTCATATTCCAACGTGAATGTGTGCAGGTAGCAGCCCGAAGGGTTCGGAACAAGTAATTCTTAAGACATTTTTTATGAAGACAGATATTATTTTGGCCGGTGTGGGAGGCCAGGGTATCCTTTCTATTGCCTCGGCCATTGCTGCGGCGGCACTGCATCAGGATCTCCATATTAAACAGGCCGAAGTGCACGGGATGAGTCAGCGGGGTGGTGATGTGCAGTCGCATCTTCGTATTTCTGACCGGCCTGTGCTTTCCGATCTGATTCCCGCAGGCGAGGCAAACCTGATTCTTTCGGTTGAGCCGCTCGAAGCTTTACGCTATTTGCCCTATCTGCATGCAGAAGGATGGGTGGTGACCAATTCTACCCCGTTTGTTAATATCCCGAACTATCCCGATCCCGAAGAGGTGTTGGCAACGTTGAGCAGTTTGCCCCGCGTGGTAATTCTCGATGCAGAGTCGCTGGCCAAGGCGTGTGGCATTGAGCGTGCTTCGAATATGGTGATGCTGGGAGCTGCCATTCCCTTTCTCCAGTTGAGTCAGACTTCGGTAGAGGAGGCGGTTGCCCGCACTTTCGAACGGAAAGGCCAGGAGATAGTGACTTTGAATATCAGGGCATTACGCGCAGGACTGGAGGTTTCTGGAAAAAAAGGTGCACTTTTAACATAACCTTAACAATTCGTTAATACAAGTAGCGATTTGCCAAGGTACTTTTGCCCTACATTCGCTTGTTTATGGAGACAGTATACCTTGTCGTTGTTCTTTTTCTCGCTGTATTAGCTATTTCCGACCTGATTGTCGGGGTGGCAAATGATGCGGTCAACTTTTTAAATTCGGCCATCGGCTCGCGGATTGCTCCGCTGAAGGTGATTCTTACCGTGGCCAGTCTCGGGGTTCTTTTGGGGGCAACCTTCTCGAGCGGGATGATGGAGGTGGCACGAAGTGGCGTCTTTCATCCGGATATGCTCTATTTTCAGGATGTAATGGTGCTCTTTGTGGCCGTTATGATGGCTGATGTACTGCTCCTCGATCTCTTTAATACCTTCGGACTCCCTACCTCTACCACTGTCTCGTTGGTCTTTGACCTTCTCGGCGCTGCAGTGGCTGTGTCGCTCTTTAAGATCCGGCAGGCCGGGGGAGGCATCGGCGAACTTTCTAAATACATCAATACCGATAAGGCACTGGCCATCATTGGCGGTATTCTGATCTCTGTGGTTGTGGCTTTTATTGTGGGTTTGGCGGTACAGTATGTAGCTCGTTTCCTCTTTACCTTCAATCATGAGCGAACCTATCGCTTGTATGGGGCACTCTTTGGAGGATTGGCCATTACCTCGATTGTCTATTTTATGATTATGAAGGGTGCCAAAGGGG
>JBFWIG010000303.1:0-3295 GCA_050256115.1 Bacteroidales bacterium
TACATCTGACTACTGATTCCGTTGGGAATAAAAGTCACTTTGCTGTTGGCGTAGATATTGGCATGTGCCAGCTCATGAATACCCCGATTGGCCAACATGGGCCTCAGACGAAGTCTTGTAGGCGAATGGGCATCGCACAAGGTGTACTTCACCATAATCTGATCACGCTCATCAATCATGATAAACTCCTTTGTAAGCAACACGCCTCCTACACGGAACGTGATTTTTGGAATGTACTCTATATCGTAGTCTACCACATACTTATGCCCTTTAGGACAGTAGGTTTCGGGGCCGTACTTATGAATGGCCAGATTAAACTCGGCATCATGCTGTATCACCGTTTCGTCGAGCGAAGAGAGAAAAACAAAACGTTCATCTCCCAACGACGATACCGGACTTACCAGCAAACCGTGATACTTTCGGGTATTGCACCCAATGATTGAGGAGGAGGCATAAGAACCCGACCTGTTGGTGCGGATAAATTCACGACTGGTGGAATACTCCAGATTCACCAGTTGGGACTTGTCGAAATTGAGATATTTCATGCTAAATAATTGTAATCATAAATAAAAAGAGTAAACCTGCCGAATGAAAGAACCTTCGGAAAATGAGATGACTTCAATACGATGAAGATACAAATAATTATTGTTGGAATCAACAAAAATCGGACCGTCTCTTTCATAAAACCCCCCATGTTGAAAATAGTTCAACGAAAACTTATACATTTGTCAACATTCGAATTTTAAGGCTTATATGCACAAGTTTTTTGCCATTATTCTCTATTGCTCGCTAATCGCCTCAGGGTGCAGCGAAAAAGGAAATCTTTCGATCCAACTGAATCTGGAAGGGGTGAACGACACCACCGAAGTTTACATCTCATCGCTCTCCGAAACCACCACTTCTGTCGACACGCTATTTCCCGGCGATTCAAAAAAGAACAGACTCCGAAAAGCGGCCTCTCTCCCTGTGTTTTACGCAATTCGCACCAATCTTGCTCCTGAAGATGCCATTACCATCCTTGCCGCCCCGGGCAACCGTATCGTGATTTCGGGTCATGCAGCCCGCCTCTCTGCCACGTATCAGGTGGAAGGAAGCGAATCGTCGGCAAAGATAAAAGCGCTGACCCATGAGGCGCGCAAAGGGGCTTTTATGGTCGATTCTCTGAACAATCTGCTGCTGCGCTTTGTCGACCACCGCAACTACGAAAACATCAAGATGTTGGCCGAAGCCACTTTCGCAAACGAACTGGAGCGTCTTCATAAGGCAACCACGGATTTCATCACCGAAAACCTCTCCGACATGGTGGCACTCTATGCCGTGTATCTGCAGGTAACACCGGGAACCTTCGTCCTAAACGGAAGCGATGATCTTGTCTGGTTTGAGAAGGTAGACTCATCACTCTATCCCAAGTATCCCTCTTCGGCTTTTGTGCAAAAATTGCATGGCAACGTGGTACAGATCAAAGAGCAGATCCGGCTCGACAAGGTGCAGCGAATGCTCTCGGGGCTGGGTCAGCCGGCTCCCGAAATCCGGATGGAGACCCCTTCCGGTACTACCTTCTCGCTCGCATCGCTTAAGGGAAAGTATGTTCTTGTCGATTTCTGGGCAGGATGGTGCACACCCTGCCGCGAAGCCAACAAAACATTGCGGGAAACCTACAGAAAGTATAAGGGAGCCCGGTTCGAAATTGTTCAGGTTTCGCTCGACCGCAACAAACAACAGTGGACAGAGGCCATCGCTGAAGACAGTATCGGCATGTGGAAGCATCTGTCCGATCTGAAATATTGGGAGTCGCCTGTAGTTTCGGCCTACGCGCTTGAAGAGATACCGGCCAATTTTCTGCTCGACAAAGAGGGCATTATCATTGCAAAAGATCTATTTGGCACCAAACTTTCCGATAAATTAGCCGCTCTGCTCGAGGATGCAAAATAACGACCTCACACTGTTGCCGGGCAAAAAACTCTTCTTTGCCTCCGACTTCCATTTGGGCCTGGGCTCACGCCAACAGAGCCGCGAAAGGGAGTTGCGTGTGGTGGCGTGGCTGGAGACGATTGCCGATGAGGCTGGAGCCATCTTTCTGATGGGCGATCTTTTCGACTACTGGTATGAATTCAGAAGCGTGGTCCCTGCAGGCTTTGTTCGTTTTCTGGGCACCCTTGCAAAATTAACCGACAGGGGTATTCCTGTCTATTTCTTCCCGGGAAATCACGATTTATGGGCCTTCCGCTATCTCAGCGAGGAGGTGGGTGTCCAAATTTTACGAAAAGCCGTCTACACCTCTTTGTATGGCGTCTCATTCTACCTGGGCCACGGCGATGGCGTGGGTAGTGGCGAACGATCCTATAAACTCATGAAAGCCTGCTTTTCCAACAAAACGCTTCAGTGGCTTTTTTCGAAGGTGCATCCCGACTGGAATCTGGCTCTGGGCAGGGGTTGGTCCAAAAGAAGCCGGTTGGCTAAAGGGGTCTATACCCCCTTTCTGGGACGGGAAAAAGAGGCTCAGTTTCAGTTTGCCGAGAAGAGCCTGCAAGCGCGCTTTACCCGCTTTTTTGTAATGGGCCACCGACACTTGCCTATGGATGTAGCACTAACAGAAAGAAGTCGGCTGATTGGTCTGGGCGAATGGATTGAAGCCTGCACTTATGCCGTTTTCGACGGAAAGGAGCTCAATCTGCTCTCCTTTAACGCACAGCATCCTGCAGTTATCTATAGAGAGGGGTTATCCTATCCTCCGGATGGAGGCTCCCAACCGATTTAGTCGGGTATCAATGGCGGCATAACCGCGATCTATCTGCTCTACATTATCAATTATACTCTTCCCTTCGGCCGAGAGTGCGGCAATCAGCAACGCCACGCCTGCACGAATATCGGGCGAAACCATACGGGTGGCCCGCAATGAATGCCGTTTTCCTAAACCGATAACAACGGCTCTGTGGGGATCGCACAAAATAATCTGGGCCCCCATATCAATCAGCTTATCCACAAAAAAGAGCCGACTCTCAAACATCTTCTGGTGAATTAATAAGCTACCGACTGCCTGCGTAGCCACCACCAAAAAAACACTCAGCAAATCGGGGGTAAGTCCCGGCCAGGGAGCATCCGAAACACTCATAATAGAGCCATCCATAAAGCTCTCTATCTCATATCTGTCGTGTGCCGGGATAAAGAGATCGTCGCCCCGCTGCTCAATATGAATACCTAAGCGACGGAACTGATCGGGAATAATCCCTAAATTGGGACAAGAGACCTCTTCTATCGTGAGCGACGAACCGGTAATCGCAGCAAGGCCAATAAA
>JBFWIG010000304.1:0-3307 GCA_050256115.1 Bacteroidales bacterium
CACAACCAATGCTATCGGATAAACCGAGGCATACGCAATTTGCGCAATACTGGTTTCCGAACGGCTGTTGATGGCTGCCAGCCCCGGAGTGCTGGTCATTGCACCTGCCATTACGCCCAAGAGGGTCAGGTTGTTCATCTTTAATAGATATTTCCCTGTTACGAAACCCACAAGCAGAGGCACTGTAGTAATCAGGGCTCCTGCACCCAACAGGCTCCACCCTTCACCGTCCTTAAGTACCTCTCCCAATTGCGCCCCTGCTTCGGTGCCTACTACGGCCATAAACATGAGCAGCCCCAGTTCGCGAAGCAACACATTGGCGTAGCTCGACATCGACCAGAGAATGGGTCCGGTTTTTCCAATCCCGCTTAAAAATATAGCGGCCGTCAGCACACCTCCGGTTACCCCAAGGTTAAAAGAGAAGAGCCCGAAAAAGGGGATCTCTATCTTTCCCAACAGCACGCCTATCAGGATGCCCAGCGTTATGGGGAGAAAATCGGTTTCGGAAAGTCGTTTGTTATCGTTACCCACGATGCGGGTAATTTGCGACAAGCTCTCGCGGTCGGAGGCAACCAGTAATCTATCGCCAAAACGGAGCATGCTGTTTCTGTCGGGTTTAATGTCGATCCCGCTTCGGCGGATGCGAACAATGGTGGCGTTAAAATTGGAGAAGAGATCGAGCGAGGGGAGGGTTTTATTCACAATCTGCTTATTGGTAACCAGCAGCCATTGAACCTCATAATCGCTCATCAGCGGGAGCTCTTCGTCTACCGGACTTCCAATAAGCAGTTCGCCACGCTGAAGGTCTTCGGCGGTTCCCACCAACCGTACAATGTCGCCCATAAACAGGCGGGTCTCTTTGGCAGGAGTGGTGGTAGAATCGCCATGTTTAACCCGCGAAACTACACAACCCGTAACGCTTCGGATGGCCATTTCGGTAAGGCTTTTTCCATCTATTTTTGGATTTTCAACCACGAAATGGCCGTGAATCAGAGGCGGATTGGTCTCGCGCATCTCCTCTTCATAGTCGCGTTCGGCTTTGCGGAGATCCAATTTTAAGAGCGAGGGGATGGTTTGAAAGAAGAGAATAACCAGCACAATGCCAAATGGGTAGGAGATTCCGTATCCAATCGATGCTGTAGGCGACCCGCTGATTTCGATGGCCGATGCCAAACCGGGAGTGCTGGTAAGCGCCCCATTGAAAAGGCCCATAATCATCACATTCTCTAATCCCATGATCTTGCCGATAGCCAAAGCCGCCAACGCGGCAGAGAAGACAATCGCAATGGCCAGCACCACCAGATTTCGGCCATTGCGCTTAAATGCCGCAAAAAAACCGGGGCCGGCCTGGAGCCCGATGGTAAAGATGAAAAAGACCAGACCAATCTGCTGAAACTCGCCGGGGAGAGAAAATCCCATGTGGCCGAAAAACAGGGCAACAAAAATTACCGCCGACATATCGAGCGAGAACCCCCTCACTTTCAATCGGCCAATAATCAGTCCGATAGAAATAATGAGAAAAAGCATCAAATAGTTGGGTGATATCAATATATCCATCTCTTATTCCCGTTAAACACGGGGCAAAGATAGACCAAAAAAATGCCATTTCTCCAAAAGCAGTTACCCCAAAGCCACCGTTCGGGAGGGTTTGGGGTAACTGGAAAGTGAAGAGTGAGAAACAGAAATCGCAAACGATCCCGACACACTGAGGAGCAGGAGCGCTGCCATGAGCCGTTTCATTAGCGGGCCGAAAGAACCGCTTTTTCGTATTTTTGAATCTCCGAAATGTAGGCTTCGGCAACGGGAACGTTGTTCTTCAGGCAGAAATAGTCCCAAACAGCTTCCCAAGGCAGCCCTTTGGCCTCTTCCAGAAGTGCCAGCCTTTCGAAATAGCGACCCTCTTTCTCGTAGTCGCGCAGCTTTGCGATGGGTTCGAGCAGCGCGTTCAGGAAGGCTTTCTGGGTGGAACGGGTTCCAATTACATAGGCGCCAATCCGGTTAATCGAGGCATCAAAGTAGTCGAGCCCGATGTTCACTCTGGGCAGGGCATTGGCCCTAACAATCTCCTGAGCCAGGAAAAGGGTTTCGTCGTTCAGAATGGTTACATGGTCGCTGTCCCATCGGATGCCGCGACTCACGTGAAGCATAATTTCGGGGGTAAAGAGCAGCAACGCCGAAATTTTATCGGCAATCACTTCGGTGGGGTGGAAGTGGCCCGTGTCGAGGGTTACAATCTTATTGTTCTTAACCCCGTATCCCATATAAAAATCGTGCGATCCGATGGTGCAGCTCTCAGCACCGATTCCGAACAATTTAGACTCGATAGAGTCTTTCATATGGGCGTAAGGGGTAGCAAAAATTTGATCGAGCGAGTCGGTCAGAAATTGCCGATAGAGGTAGCGATCTACTGTCTGATCTTTTGTGCCATCGGGGATCCATAGGTTATGCATAGCGGGCGAACCCAACTGTTTGCCCATCTCATCGCTGATAAACCGGCAACGTTTTACATGTTCAATCCAAAAATCACGGATCGATTTGTCGCGGCTTGAGAGGGTAAGTTCAGCGCTTTTGGGATGCGAAAAGCAGGTACAGTTAAAGTCGAGTTTTACCTCATTCTTTTTGGCCCAATCAATCCAGGTCTGAAAATGTTTGGGTTCAATCGCATCTCTGTCTACTTTTTGCCCGCCAAAATCGCCGTAAATGGCATGCACATTCAACCGATGTTTGCCGGGAATCAGCGATAGCGCCTTCTCAATATCGCCAAATAGTTCGGGCATAGTGCGTGCCTTTCCGGGATAATTTCCGGTGGCTTGAATCCCTCCGGTCAGATCGCCGTCGGGGTTTTCGAAACCCGAAACGTCGTCGGCCTGCCAGCAATGGATGGAGATAGAGATTTTCTGCAGTTGTTCGATGGCTTTTTCAACATCGATTCCGAGTTCTGCGTAGCGCTCTTTGGCTAACTCGTAGGCTTTTAAGGTGTAGCTCTCTTTAGTCATAGGAAGTATGATTTTGTGATGGTTTTTTGGGGTTTATAACGGCAATTGGGCAAAACGGCTTTTTTGTGCCTCCCATGATGCCGCGTCCATAGGAGAAAAATGGCTCATCTCTACGGAATTACGTACAATTTTACGGAGATCCCATAACGAGTCGACAAGCCCCATGGCTTTTGCCTGCACCAGGTTATTCCCGAGTGCGGTGGCCTCGGAGGGGCCTGCAGCCACCGGTAAGCCGATTGCGTTAGCAGTGTATTGATTGAGAAGCTCGTTCTGCGAACCTCCACCGATAATGTGCAGTTTTTCGATCCGGA
>JBFWIG010000305.1:0-3262 GCA_050256115.1 Bacteroidales bacterium
GAATTTTCGGCCGATTATATCTTTTTCCAGGTAGATACGGCCTCTCTTCCTTTCGTAGCTAATCTGGAGATGGTAGTGGGCAGTGTCAGAAAGCTAAACAGTGCAGGCACTCCTTTTGCCGTACCTCACCGTCAATATACTGTGGGTCAGGTGGTGGTTGACGCCCTTGGCGACCGATTCCTGAATGCTACCGATCTCCCTTTTGATACCTTGCAATTTAACCGGATAGCTTTTGTGGTAAAAAGGCCTCCTTATGTGGGCCCTATTGCGCTGAACAGGGCCATTCAATTGCGCCCCGATTCTCTCTATTCGCTTCTCGATGAAGAGAATACCTATCGCAATCTGATTGGGCTGCGCAGCTTTAAATTGGCCAATATCCAGTATAGTTTGCTCCAAAGCAACTCGCCGTCGCAGCCTTCCGACAGACTGTTATGTCAGATACAGGTAACCCCGTTTAAGAAGCAGAGCCTCTCGGCCGAAACCGAAGCCACCTATTCGAAGGGCGATTACGGGGGCGGTATAACCCTGAATTACCAGAACAGAAGTCTTTTCCGTAATGCCGAAATCTTAGACTTGCGCACCAAAATTGCCAGCGAGTCGTTTGCTTCGAGGGGAGAGGGCCGATTTAAAGGATCGAGCGAGTATTCGGTAGAGGGATCTATCACCCTTCCAAAACTGATTTTGCCCGGCGGGGTGGAGCGGAGAGTTCGGTATAGTGCGCCAAAAACCATCTTTTCGGTGGGATATAACTATTTGCAACGACCCGAGTACAGAAGGTCAGTGGCCAACCTCTCTATGAACTACGGTTGGCGGGTAGGTAGGAATTGGACCTACTACTACAAGCCTTTCGATTTCTATTATGTCGATTCGGATCTGTCGGAGACCTATCGAAACCGGATCAGGGGTATGTATATCGAGAAGAGTTATATTCCGCACACCATTCTTGCCGCATCTGCCGGATTTCTCTTCTCTACCCAACCCCGATCAACCGGAGGGAACTATCTGCAACTTCGGTTTAATGTTGAATCGGCCGGGGCACTTCAATCGGCCGCCTTCTCTTTTTGGGGTTCGTCGCGTAACGAATCGCCCCATTCTATGTTCGGATCGCCCTGGGCACAATACATTAAAACCGACATCGATTTCCGTTTTCACCAGCCTTTAGGAGGCGTTTCGGAAGGGTCGAAACTGGTGTATCGCTTTTTTGCGGGGGTAGGTGCTCCCTACGATAATTCGAATGTGCTCCCTTTTCAGAAGCAATACTACTCGGGCGGCGCCTTTGGTTTGCGCGGATGGCGTATCCGTTCGTTAGGTCCCGGCTCCTATCGCGATACCAGTGCTTATAACAACAGTACGGGCGATATTCGACTGGAATTTAATGTGGAACATCGGTTCAAGCTCTTTTGGATTTTGCACGGTGCCCTCTTTATGGATGCCGGAAATGTATGGAATTACTCGCGCGACCCTTTGCGACCGGGTGCCGATTTCTCCTGGAACCGCTTTTATAAGGAGATTGCCCTCAACGGAGGGGCCGGACTTCGGTTTGATTTCTCCTTTGTGGTTGGGCGAATCGACATTGGGACGAAAGGTCGCGATCCTGTTGAGGGGTGGATATGGGGAAATCGACAGGTGACATGGGATGATTTTGCGTTTAACTTTGGGATCGGATATCCCTTTTAGTCTTTTCAACGCCCCCCGTTGGCACCCCTTCTATCCTATGTAGGAAGCGCGGCACGCATCTGTTATGTTTGTTGTGCCATTGCATCCGGATCTGTCGGGTCCGGTTTCGGCCAAATTTTCGTTGCTTTCTTGTATCCTTTTTATGCGACTATCCCTTTTGATAGCCTCTCTCTTTACCCGTAGAGAGCAGCGGGCAGTGGTGTGGCTTATCTTGCTGTTGATTGCCTTATCGGCAGCGCTTGTTTTTTTTGAATCTCCTTGCCGAAGAGAGAGCAGTGAAGTGCGTAATCTGCTTCTGACCGATTCTCTTTCGGCCCTCCTCTTTAAACAGCCGGATTCGCTGAAGAGCAACTTTCTACAGACCAACCATCCCAGTCGGAGAGAACGCTATACTGTGCCGGAGATGATTGATATGAATAGAGCCGATTCTTCGCAATTTGCCCGGCTACCGGGTATTGGGGCTGTGTTATCGAAGCGAATTGTTAAATATCGGGATCTTTTGGGCGGTTTCTATGACATAAGGCAACTGTTAGAAGTGTATGGAATTGATTCGCATCTCTACCAGAGGTGTCTCCCCTTTCTCAGGACCGACACGCTCAACCTGGCAAAACTAGATCCGAATAACGACAGTTTTAGTCGGTTTCTTCGTCACCCCTATCTGGAGGTCGCTGATGTAGAACGGCTTTTCCGATTCAGGCGGCAACACGGCTTTATAGGATCACTCTATGATATCAGACATCACATCTGGGGTGATTCGCTCTTTGGTGTAATGCGGCCCTACATCGAGATAACGCCACTTACCGAAAAAGAGCACGGTGCGAAGTAACAGATTCTTGCTGCCCTATTTTTTTAATAGATAAGTTTCACTAATTTTGCAGTTCGTTTTACAGACCCCAAATCAAATCAATTACATAGCACTATGATTATTGTACCCATCAAGGAAGGCGAGAACATTGAAAGAGCTTTGAAGAAATTCAAAAGGAAATTCGAAAAAACCGGCATTATGAAGGAACTTCGCCGCCGGCAGGCATTCGAGAAGCCTTCGGTTGCAATGCGCGAGCAAAAAAACCACGCCATCTACGTACAGCAACTGCAACAGAAAGAGGAGTAGCCGTTGTTGTGCCGTTTGCGCGGATAATCTGTGAGATATGGATTATATCGGTGCATACTTAGCCTATCTTCAACATGAGCGCCGCTGTTCAACGCATACCTTGAGCGCCTATCAATCCGACCTGAACCAGTTTATGCTGTTTCTCGATGGAATTGATGCGGTCGATTCAGAGATTTCGGCAGAACATATACGGGCCTGGATTGTTTCTCTTTCAGAGGCGGGCTTTACACCCACATCGGTTAACCGGAAGCTCTCCTCGGTACGTTCTTTCTATTCATGGCTTCATAAGGTGGACTATGTAAAGGCCAATCCTGCGGCATTGGTCACTTCGCTTAAAACACCTAAGCGACTTCCTGATTTTGTGCCGGAAAAGGAGTTATGCCTCTTGCTCGATACCGAATCGATATGGGGTGACGGCTTTTCCGCTCTTCGTAATCGGGCTGTGATTGTGCTCCTGTATGCGTCGGGTATCCG
>JBFWIG010000306.1:0-3260 GCA_050256115.1 Bacteroidales bacterium
ATGCCGAACCAAAGCACCGAAAATGTACAATAACACCGAAAATGGGGCAGTTCAATTAAGAAAAGCTCGAAAATTTGTACCTTGCATGGGCAAAGAATCCACCGGCACACTTGTTGTCGGCGTTTATGGTGCGCTTTTTGCAGGTATCTTGGTTAATCTTACTTACATTAAAGATAATTTGCCTATCATGCCTTTTAAAACAGTTGCATTATTTCTTACCGTATCTCTTCTCTTCGGCTCGGTCTCTGCAACCACGCAGCAGACCAACGATTTGCCGGATACCATTCGCACTGCCATTGAAGAGGGAAACGCAAAGGATCTGGCTGCACACTTTAATGTCTCGTTAAAACTTGTTATTAAGGAGAAAGAGGGAGTTTACAGCAAGAACCAGGCAGAACAGATCCTGAAAAGCTTTTTCGAAACGAACGTCCCGCGAAAATTCACGATAAAACATTCCGGCGAAAACAAAGAGAAAGGAATTGGTTTTGCAGTAGGTTCGCTCGAAACCGCGCAAGGCCCTTTCCGAATTACACTTTTGCTTCAGAAACAGGGCGAGTCGCTCTCCATTCATCAACTACGTATCGAAGAAGACAATGGTTAACCCAACCAATCTCGACAATCTGATTCGCCTGGCCTTTTTGGAAGATATCGGCGACGGCGATCATACCTCCCTATCTACCATTCCCCCTGATGCTAAAGGCAAAGCCCGACTTCTGGTAAAGGAACCGGGTATCCTGGCAGGTGTGGAGGTAGCAGAACGGGTTTTTCAACTTTTCGACCCATCCCTGCAGTTGTCTGTCTTTCTGAAAGATGGCGCCAGAATTAAGAAGGGCGATGTAGCATTCGAGGTGGAGGGTAAAGTACTCTCAATTCTGCAGTGTGAACGTCTGGTACTCAACTTTATGCAACGGCTGAGCGGTATTGCTACACAAACATGCGAATATGCCGCCCGGCTTGAGGGGTTGAAAACCAAAGTGCTCGACACCCGGAAAACTACCCCCGGACTTCGGCTGCTTGAGAAGTGGGCGGTAAAACTAGGTGGGGGCGAAAATCATCGTATAGGGCTCTACGATATGATTCTGATTAAAGACAATCATATCGATTTTGCGGGAGGCATCACTCAGGCTGTTCGGTCGGCGCGCGCCTACCTGAAAGCCGCCGGAAAGGAGATGAAAATTGAGGTAGAGGCCAGAAATCTCTCCGATGTGGAGGAGATTCTTGCCATTGGCGGTGTAGATCGCATTATGCTCGACAATTTCAATCTGGAAAACACCCGAAAGGCGGTTGAACGGATTGCCGGAGCGGCCGAAACGGAATCGTCGGGTGGAATTACCCTCGAAAGTCTCAGAGAATTTGCCGAATGTGGCGTTGATTACATTTCGGTAGGTGCCCTTACACACCAGATTAAAAGTCTTGACCTCAGCCTGAAGGCAGTAGATTTCTAGCCGAATCCTTCAGTAAACAACCTTAACAGTAACGGGGGTGTTGCAGCAATCAGCTACAACACCCCCGTTACCCATATAGGGAGTAAATTACTTCAGTCGGAGTGCCTCTCTCTTCTTCTTAATCTGCAGAAGGTCGAATGCAATAGGCGCAGCATTGAATACCGACGAATAGGTACCAATCATAATACCCACCATCATGGCAAATGAGAAGCCGCGGATTACCTCTCCGCCCCAGATAAAGATGACCAAAAGGACGAGGATGGTAGTAAGCGAGGTATTCATGGTACGCCCCAGCGTGCTGTTCATCGCTCCATTAAAGAGATCCTTTTTGTCTCGCTTAGGATAGAGCGTATTGAATTCGCGGATACGGTCGTAAATAATTACCGTATCGTTTACCGAGTAGCCGATAACCGTGAGCACAGCTCCAATAAAGTTCTGGTCTATCTCGAGCGAGAAGGGAACAAACTTATAGAGCAGTGAATAGAGCGAAACCAGAACAGCAACGTCGTGCAGAACCGAGATAATAGCCCCCAATCCATACTGCCAGTTCCTGAATCGGATAAAGATATAGAGGAAGATTCCGATAAGGGATAAGAAAACGGCAAGAATGGCTTTGCGCTGAATATCGTCGGCCATAGTAGGACCTACCTTCGAAGAGGTTAAGATATGGTCGGCACGGAAAGATTCGATGGTAGCACCTTCGGGAAGAAGTGCTTTGCAACCTTCGAAAATCTGTTTCTCCACCTGACGGTCTATCTCCTCGCCCTCGGCATCGATAAGGTAGTCGGTGGTAATCTTAACCTGATTGCCGGAACCAAAGGTCTTCACCTCTACCGAACTCTCGGGCAGAACACCCGAAAGATTGTCGCGAAGATTTGTGGTTTCGATCGTTTGGGGGAAAGCCACCATATAGCTGCGGCCTCCCGAAAAATCGATACCCCAATTAAATCCCTGGACAAAAATGGAGATTACACCCATCAAAATTATCGCAATAGAAAACCCGTAGAGTTTGCGGCGAACCCCGATAAAATCGTATTTGGCGTTAAGAAAAATCTTGGCAGTAGAGGGAATAGAGAACTTAGGCGTTTTTCCACTATCAACCATCCAGTCGAAAATAAGACGGGTAATGAAGATAGAGGTGAAGAGCGAGGTAATGATACCTAATACCAGGGTGGTGGCAAAACCTTTAATAGGCCCTACACCCACAGCAAAGAGAATAATACCTGTAAGCAGCGTGGTAACCTGGCCGTCGATAATGGCCGAATAGGCATTAGAGTAACCGTCGGCAATTGCGGTTCGTAATGTTTTGCCAGCCCGGAGCTCTTCACGGATACGTTCAAAGATGATCACATTCGCATCGTCGGCCATACCAATGGTGAGCACGATACCGGCAATACCCGGGAGGGTAAGTACCACACCCACCGAAGCCATAACGCCCATAAGGAAGAACATATTCACCAACATAGCAATATCGGCAACAATACCGGCAGTGCTGTAGTAGAAGGCCAGATAAAGCAGTACAACGGCAATAGCACCGAGGAAAGAGATAAACCCGGCCTTGACCGACTCTTTACCCAGCGTGGGGCCCACTACCTCATCCTGCAATATTTGTGCAGCGGCAGGCATTTTACCCGATTTCAGGATATTGGCAAGGTCGGTGGCTTCGGCCAGGGTGAAATTGCCGGTAATTTGGGAGCTTCCGCCCTTTATCTCCTGGCTTACTCTGGGGGCCGAATAGACCCGATCATCGAGTACAATGGCAACACACTTCTCTACATTATCGCGGGTAAGACGAGCCCAGATCTTAGAACCCTC
>JBFWIG010000307.1:0-3235 GCA_050256115.1 Bacteroidales bacterium
GATCATAATGCCGATGATCAGGAGTGCAATGGCATTGGCTACCTTAGAAGAGAACCAGATAATCAGTGCCAGAATGGCTAAAGCACCCATAAGAGCTCCGGCGATCAGAGCCAGATGACCTGTGGCCGAAAAGTCGCCTATCCTGCCCAAGAGGTGGCCAAATCCCAGAAGTACCAAGGCCGCACCGAGGCTGGCACCCGAGCTGATGCCCAGAATAGAGGGGTCGGCAAGCGGATTCCGGAAGAGAGTCTGGAGTAGTAGTCCACTTCCTGCCAATGCTGCTCCTGCCCAGAGTGCAGTAACTGCCTGTGGGAGGCGTGAGTCGAGTACAATATGGCGATACGAATCCGGTACCCCGGGATCTCCGGTGAGCGCAGCAACCACATCATGCAGGGGAATGGTAACCGATCCCCATGCCAGGTTCAGAAAGAAGAGAACCGGAATGATCAGCCACAGCAGCCACAGCCATAGCCCACCCCCCCGGGAAAAGGGTTTACTCTGAGAAAACCATGAGGTGAACTGTCTCATTCCTGTAAGAAATCGAAATAGACCGGTTTGTGATTGGGCAGAAGCGAGGGATGAAAGGCATGAATCATATCGGCAAGCACCACATCGGGCTCCAGAAGTCCCTTTTCGTAGTAGGGCTTATGTGCGGTGTTACACGCCAGAATGCGCTGTTCTTTGAAGGCTTTGAAATAGGCATAAGGGGCATACTCCTCCTGCAGCTCGCGATAGGTAAGATTGCCCGATGCGCGATTGTATTTAATCAACCAGATATCGGCCTCTGCAGCACGGGCATAAACCGATTCGAACGAGAAGGGAACCGATCCGGTTCCCTTGACATCGCGAAACAGATAGTCGGCACCTGCGTCGGCGAATCCAATTCCTGCAACGCTTTCATTTCCTGCAACATACCAAACCTGTCCAATCTTTTTTTCCGAAAAGAGGGTAGGTCGCTTCTCTGCTTGCTGCACCAGTTGGCAAAGCGCATGGTAACGATCGGCGAGTGCACGAAAGAGGGAGTCGGCTCTCTCTCCTCGGTGCACAAATCGAGCCACACATCGAATCCATTCTGCCTGAGCCAGTGGCGAAACCTCCATATAATCGGCACACTCAATGATGGGGATACCCGCTTTCTCTGCAACGCCATACCCGGCATTCCGGAAGGGGGTGGCCAGAATAGCCCCGGGATTCACCTCCAGCAACTTTTCGATATTCATTGAGGCAACCGGACCCAGTCCGGCAATGGTTTGCCCCGCAATTCCATCGGCGACGAAAGGTGCCGAAATATACTCGGGTTCGGCAACTGCGCAGATTAAGTTTTCACAATCCAGGAGTTGCAGCATAGCAACGTGAATGGCCGAGAAGCAGGCGAAAGCAGAAACAGGGGTTCGGACAAGGGTGCCGGAAGGAAGCGTTTTGGGCAGCTTTTCGGATTTGGGTACCAGAATGTATCGCTGCAGGATGCGGGTGGTATCCCAGGGATCGGAAACGGTGATTTCGGTAAACTCACCCTGTTCGACCATCGTAAATCCTTTGGCAAAAAGGGGGGTAATGGTCAAAGAAGCTGCACTTTGCCCCACTTCATCATTCTGTTTGCGCGGCTCTCTCCCCTTGCATTGGGGGAAAAGAAGAAAAAAAAGCAGAAGAGGGGGGCAAATGAGTGTGCGGATTTTCATAACTCGACAACCAGACTTCACAAACGTACGCAAAAAATGGGAATCGAAACCAAAAACCGCTACCTTTACCCGTCAAAATTAGCATCTATGAGCAACAAAACTTCGGAAGAGTCCTCTCTGTTTATCCGCCTGTTATGGCGCTGTTTTGCGGGAGGTCTGCTCTTTCTGGTACTTTTGTTTACCGCGATTTCGTTGGGTTGGATCGGTTTTATGCCCACCTTCGAAGATTTGGAAAACCCGCAAAAGAATATAGCCTCCGAAATCTATTCGGACGATGGCAGGCTGATGGGAACCTTCCATATCGAAAACAGAAATCCTGTCGATTTTGCCGAATTGTCTCCATTCCTGGTTCAGGCATTGGTAGCAAGAGAAGATCGTCGTTATTACAAACACTCCGGTATCGACGGTTTCGGCCTGGTAAGAGTAGCTGTAAAAACGCTCCTTATGGGGCAGTCGAGCGAAGGTGGGGGAAGTACTGTTACACAGCAGTTGGCCAAAAACCTCTTTCCCCGCGATACCACCACCCGCAGTGCGATTACCCGGACTTTCGCGCTGGGTATTGCCAAATTCAAAGAGTGGGTTACTGCGGTTAAGTTGGAACGCAACTACACCAAAGAGGAGATTCTGGCTATGTACCTGAATACCGTTCCCTTTGGCAGCGAGAGTTTTGGTATTAAGTCGGCCGCTCGTACCTTTTTCAACAAACAGCCCCATGAACTCTCTGTCGAAGAGGCCGCTCTTCTGGTGGGGGTGGTAAAAGGGCCTACCAAATACAGCCCTGTACGCAATCCCGAGCGCTCGTTTGCCCGTAGAAACAGCGTTCTGAAAAAGATGGAGGAGGAGGGCTTCCTCACTGAGGAGCAATACGACTCTCTCTCACTCATTCCTGTAGCACTCGATTACCGGGTTCAGAATCACAATGCCGGTATGTCGACCTATCTTCGGGAGTATCTGCGCAGGATTATGCGGGCCTCCAAACCCGATCGGGGTTCATTAAGCCAGGCGGAATACCAGAAACGGCTTGATACATGGGAAAATGATCCGCTCTATGGCTGGTGTAACAAAAACTTCAAACCCAACGGCGAGCCCTATAACCTCTATATGGACGGGTTGCGTATCTATACCACCATCGACTATAGTATGCAGGAGTATGCCGAGACTTCGCTGCGCGATCACCTGAAAAATACCCTCCAGCCCACCTTTGTGAGAGCTAAGCGAAATCAGAAGAAGGCACCGTTTTCGAATAATCTTACAGAATCCGAGATTACGGGTATCATGAATTCGGCCATGCGAAGAACCGACCGCTACCGGATTATGAAACAGGAGGGTGCCACCGATGCGGAGATTCGTACCGCATTTGCCCAAAAGGTACCCATGCGCATCTTCTCCTGGCAGGGCGAGGTCGACACGCTGATGTCGCCTATCGATTCCATTCGCTATTATAAGTCGTTTCTGCGTGCCAGTTTTATGGCTTTCGATCCTCACACCGGATATGTAAAGGCCTATGTGGGTGGCCCCGATTTCAAACACTTCAAGTACGACGGCGTTATTGATCA
>JBFWIG010000308.1:0-3214 GCA_050256115.1 Bacteroidales bacterium
AAGAGTCCCGGCAGGAGTACCGCGGTTTTTACCAAAGAGGAGCGGCAGCAAAAGCGCGAAATTGCTGCAAAACTGGAGCTTTGGGGGGTTGATGGAGCCTCGCAGATTGCCGAGTTGTTGGTTTCGATGGGGGTGGGAGCCGGAGTGGAGGCTATGCGGCCGGTTTTGAACGGCCCCAATGTACTAAGATTACTCTCTTTGGCTAAGGTGATTCTGTCGCTCAACCGAAATGCATCGAACATTGAGGTGGCGGTCGATCGGGTTTCTACTATTGTTAAGGCCTTGAAACGCTATATTCACCGCGATGCCAATAACGATTTTGTGGCCTCCGATCTTACCGAGACGATTCGTACTGTTTTGGTGCTCAATTCGAATGTGGCTAAGAATACCAAAACAAGGATTGAGACGCGGTATGAGCCGATTAAGTTGGTGGAGTGCCATCAGGATGAAATTTGCCAGGTTTGGACCAATATTCTCGACAATGCTTTACAGGCAATGGCATCGCTCGATTCGGAACATCTTATCGAGATTTCCGTGTTAGACAAAGGCACTTTTGTGCAGGTAGTGATTCAAGATAACGGACCCGGCATTCCGCAAGCCATCCAGGATCGGATCTTCGAACCCTTTTTTACCACCAAAAAAGCGGGCATCGGAACCGGTATGGGTCTCGATATTTCAAAACAGATTATAGAGCGGCACGGCGGAAAAATTTATTTTTTATCTGAAGCGGGTAAGGGCACACAATTTTTTGTGGAACTTCCTTACCTTCACGCAGTCGAATCATGAGGATGTTCACATTCTCTCTTAATAAAGGATGTAGGTTATGAAGCAAGCAATTATCTGTGTCGATGACGAAGATATCATTCTTGAGGCGCTGAAAGATCAACTCAGCACGTTTCTCGGATCGGGTTTTGAGGTAGAGACTGCGCTTGATGCCGATGAAGCCATGGAGATTTTTCAGGAACTTTCCGAGCAGGGGGTGCCTGTACCTGTGGTCATCTCCGACTATCTGATGCCGGGAATGCTGGGTGACGAATTCCTGATCAGAATGCATCAGGTAAATCCCGATGCGCTGAAAATTTTACTCACCGGCCATGCCAATGTGGAGGGAGTGGTGAATGCTATCAATAAAGCCAATCTCTATCGGTTTATTCCAAAACCATGGGATAGCGAAGATTTGATTCTTACGGTAAAAGAGGCTCTGCGCAGTTTTCTGATGGAGGTAGAGATCCGGAATAAAAACCGTGAGCTGGAGTCTATGAACCAAAATCTGGAGAAGTTGGTGGACGAACGGACGGCCGAACTGGCCGAGGCCAATGCCACCAAGGATAAGTTTTTCTCCATTATAGCCCACGATTTGAAGGGGGCCTTTAACAGCCTGATGGGGTTGTCGGATTTTTTAATTGCCGATTTTGCCAACCTGCCCGATTCGGAACGGATGGAGATCCTTTCGCATATAAAGGCGGTTTCTGACTCTTCGTATAAGTTGCTGCAAAACCTGTTGGATTGGGCCAGAGTGCAAACCGGGAAGATCCCTTTTGCTCCCGCGATGGTAGATCTCTCTATGGCGGTTGAGAACGAACTCACCTTCTTTTGCGGACAGGCTTCGCAGAAGCAGATTGTGCTGAAAAAGGTATTCCCCGATGCAACGGTGCAGGCCTATGCCGATCTGAATATGCTGTCTACTATTCTTAGAAACCTGATTTCGAACGCACTAAAATTTACCTATCCGGGCGGGCAGGTTACCATTACGGTGGCCGATGCAGGCGACTTTGCCGAGATTTCGGTATCGGATACCGGCATCGGGATTGCCCCTGAGAATTTGCAACGTCTCTTTAAGGTTTCGGAACATGTAAAGAGTTACGGCACCAATCGTGAAGAGGGAACCGGCCTGGGTTTGATTCTGTGCCGTGAGTTTGTACAAAAGCATGGAGGGGCCATTTCGGTAGAGAGCAGCCCCAAAGGGAGTCGATTCTACTTTACCCTGCCTAAGCAGCCTGCAAAATAGCCTTTGCAACAGCCTGCTTAAAAGCCCTCGCTTTCGCGACGCACCTGCTACTCTTCGATATTGAACTGCTCCCCTGTCTGTCGACACCCGTTTTAGGGGAAAGGCATACAGGGGAGATTTTTTTTTGTAAGAGGTGTAACTTTTGTGATCCCGGGCCGTCATCTATACAAGAATGGAAACCGACGAGTTCATAACCAATATCCTTCCGGCTAAGGATATTCTCTTCCGAACGGCGCTTCGCTATGTGGGCAACCGTGAGGTGGCCGAGGATATGGTGCAGGAGACGTTGCTGCGAATGTGGGATGTGCGGCAGAACTGGCCAAAGATTGGGAGTTATCGGGCCTATATGGTCACCATGCTGCGGAATCTCTGTTTCGATTATCTCCGGTCGTCGGGGCGGTTAGTGGTTCCTTTAGATCAGTTGCCTCCCGCTGAATCTCATTCCGCTTCGCCTTCCGAAAGTCTGGAACAGGAAGAGGCGTTAAACTGTCTGCACACGCTGATTGATGCGCTTCCTGAGATGCAGCGAAATGTAGTTCTGCTGCGGGTGGTAGAAGGTTTCAGTTATAAAGAGATTGGCGAGGCACTCCGGATAAGCCCCGCAATGGTAAAGATTACCCTTTTCAGAGCCAAACACCGGATAAAATTGGGAATGAGAAAAATAGTACTGCCATGACAACCCTACAAGAATCAAAGCATCGCGATAGGATCGATGCGTTGCTGAAGGCCTATGGCGAACGATCCCGCAGCGTACGTCTTGACGATGCATTCGACCGTAAAATTCTTGCGGCCCGGGAGAGAAATCGGCTCTCTCTGCCGAAACCAGCCTCTTCTTCACGCTGGCGACATATGGCCATTGCAGCCTCGATAGCACTTCTTATCGGGCTTGGGATACTGTTTCGCGAACCATTTTCGGGGCGGGTTCAAAGCGCTGCCCCTGTTACTCCCTCTCCGCAAGAGGCTATCTCTATTATCAGGGAATCTCTCTTCCTGGTCTCGACCGAACTGCGTCGTGGCACCTCGCTCGCGGTTGAATATGTTGATCCTGCTTCCACTCATTCAGAAGACTGACGCTATGCGACACACGCTTTCTCTTTTTCTTTTTTTGTTTGCCATCTCTACCTCTATGGCAGGCCAGGGTTTTGTGAGCAGGTTTGCGGCACAGAGTCCCTCCGGAACGTACAAAACGGTTCACATTACCCAGAA
>JBFWIG010000309.1:0-3176 GCA_050256115.1 Bacteroidales bacterium
GCGGTTGTGGAATCTTCGATGGCCATGGCCGAAGCCTGGTGATTTTCGTCGGCCAGAACGGCTCTGTAACAGGCAAACTCCGGGGTGCGAACCATGCGAATGATCTGCTCTCTTCCGCAGAATCCCTCTTTAAAGATCTTCATCTTTCCGTTCATCAGGCAGAGCAGACCCACCGGACGGTCGCCTTCACGGTATACGAGATCGCCTTTTTTGTGCTGGATAACCACCAACTCCTTACGCAACAACTCTTTTTCGTTGGGTGCAAGGGTATGAAAAATGGAATCGGGATTGTGTAAAAGCCTATTATTAATCAGATCGTCAATCACCATAGATTCACGCGTACTTTAGGGGTTACTATACGGCAAGTTATAAATAATTTCGCAAACCACACCGGTTTTTGATACCTTTGGCGCTCGATGCTGTACCTATGAGAAAGATCACCGATTGGCTGCCGACATCTGTTAAGGAGATGCAACTGCGAGGCTGGGATAGCCCGGATGTGGTGCTCTTCTCGGGCGATGCCTATGTGGATCATCCTTCGTTTGGAACGGCAGTGATTGCCAGGGTGCTTGAACAGGCCGGCTATCGTGTGGCGGTAGTGGCGCAACCCAATTGGCAGGATGATTTGCGCGACTTCCGAAAATTTGGCAAGCCTCGTCTTTTTTTTGGGGTGAGTGCGGGTAATATGGACAGTATGGTAAATCACTATACTGCTAATCGGCGACTTCGCAGCGACGATGCCTATACTGCCGGAGGGAAGGCAGGCTTCAGACCCGATAGGGCTGCTACTGTATACACCCGTATTCTGAAGGATCTTTTTCCCGACACCCCGGTTGTACTGGGGGGAATTGAGGCCTCATTACGCCGGCTCACTCATTACGACTATTGGGATGATAAGGTTATGCCCTCCATTTTGCAACAGTCGGGCGCCGATATCTTGGTTTACGGGATGGGAGAGCAGCCCATTCTCACTATTGCGCAACGTCTGTCGGAAGGGCAATCGCTCGAGGATATTCCTCAAACTGCCCGGCAATATCGGGGTGATAGTGCCGAGCAACAGATAAAGCAAAAAGGGTTGACGACCCGTGAGCCAATTGTATTGCATTCGTTCGAGGCGTGTTGTGCCGACAAGCGTCTCTTTGCCGAAAACTTCAGGCGAATAGAGGAGAGTTCCAACAGAACGGTTCCTCCCTTACTGATCGAGCCCTTTTCCGGTGGTTGTGTGGTGGTGCATCCCCCTTTTTCGCTTCCCGACAGCACTCGGCTCGACAGTTGGTATGAACTTCCCTATACCCGACTTCCCCATCCCCGCTACCGCGATAAGGTGATTCCGGCCTACGAGATGATCCGTTTTTCTATTACGCTCCACCGGGGCTGTTTTGGCGGATGTAGTTTCTGTACCATTTCGGCGCACCAGGGTAAGTTTGTGGCAAGTCGTTCGTGCGAATCGGTACTCAGGGAGATCGACGCGCTATCGGCATTGCCCGGATTTTCGGGCATACTCAGTGATCTGGGAGGGCCATCTGCCAATATGTACCGGGTACAGGGTGCTAATCTCCAAATATGTGCCTCCTGTAAGCGACCCTCCTGTCTTTTCCCGTCAGTGTGTAAGAATCTGCAAACCGATCCGGCACCGTTGCTGCATCTTTATGAACGTGTTCGTTTGCATAAGTCTGTGCGTAAGGCCTTTGTGGGGAGTGGTATTCGGTATGATCTCTTTTTACATCCCAACGGGAATCCTGTTTCAGACCGTCATGCCGACTACTTTTCTACCTTGTTGCGCCACCACGTCTCCGGACGTTTAAAGGTGGCTCCCGAACATACCTCCGATGCGGTGCTGCGGTGGGTAAGGAAACCGTCATTTACCCTTTTCGAACGGCTAAAGGAGCGGTTCGATCGCATAAATCGTTCGGAATCATTGCGTTTGCAGTTGGTGCCCTATTTTATCTCCAGCTTGCCGGGGTGCAGGCTCAGCGACATGCAGGAGCTGGCCGATAAGATGTCGGGGCTTGGGCTTCATCCCGAACAGGTACAAGATTTTACCCCTACACCTATGACGCTGGCTTCTGCCATGTTCTATACAGGGTTAGATCCTTACACCATGAAACCCCTTTTTACCGAAACGCGTCCGGAAGAGAAACTTCGGCAAAAGGGACTCTTTTTTGGTGAAGGGCGATACGGGGCATCGGCAAAATCGGGACGCGCAGGTGTGCGCGATTTCCGTGCACCCAAGCGCGGGCCTCGTTTCAGAGGATGAGCTTAAACCCCTTTCCGTGCACATTCAGGATCTCGACCGAAGGCTCATCTTTCAGGTACTTCCGAAGCTTGGTAATGTAAACATCCATACTTCTGGCATTAAAATAGTTGTCGTCTTCCCAGATGGTTTTTAGTGCGTAATTCCGCTCCAGAATCCGATTGGCATTTTGGCATAACAACCGTAGCAGCTCCGACTCTTTGGTGGTAAGTTTATGGGTTATCTTTTCGTCTTGCAGTGTCTGTTTTTGAAAGTCGAAAACATATTTTCCTATTACAAACTGGTTAGAAGCAGAGGCCGGCTGGTCGGAGCGGGTTCGGCGTAATATGGCCTCTATCCGGAAGATGAGCTCCTCCATGCTGAAGGGTTTGGTGATATAGTCGTCGGCACCAATCTTAAACCCCTCAATGACATCCTCCTTCATAGATCGGGCAGTAACAAAGATGATCGGAATCGACTGATTGATCTGCCTGATTTCGCGAGCTACAGTGAATCCGTCTTTGAAGGGCATCATCACGTCGAGAATACAAAGATCGTATGCAGATACGCGAAAGGCCAGAGAGGCCTTCTCTCCATCGGTGTAGAGGTCTACGGAAAAGCTCTTGGCCTGCAGGTACTCTTTGAGCAGCATGCCCAGATTTTCTTCGTCTTCAGCTAACAGAATCTTTGTCATGAGAGGTGGTTTGTACGGGGTTAATCGGTTTATGAACGTTTAAGGGGAATAAAGATAGAGAAACTACTCCCTTTATTCAATTCACTCTCCAGGTATATTTTGCCGTTATGGGCCTCAATAATCTTCTTTACATAGCTCAGACCTAGCCCGAACCCTTTTACATTGTGTACATTACCGGTGGGCACCCTGAAAAATTGTTCGAATATTCGCGCCTGATGCTCTTTGGCAATTCCGATGAGATCGGAAGAG
>JBFWIG010000310.1:0-3166 GCA_050256115.1 Bacteroidales bacterium
CAACCGCCTTGGGATATCTTCGTAAGCAGAAAAATTTTCGGGTAACGGATCTCTCTGATTCGGCGCTGCATCTGCCGGATAACAGCGTTTCGGTACTGGATGCGCTTTCGGCCGGGGAGATTCTGCGTTGTGTAGATAAATTGCCGGAAGGTTATCGACTGGTTCTGAATCTTTACGCGGTTGAGGGTTATTCTCACCGCGAGATTGCCACAATGCTGGGGATTTCGGAGGGTACCTCCCGTTCGCAATATAGTAGGGCCCGCTCGGCACTGCAAAAAATGGTTATCGATATGCAAACATCAAATGCTGTATGAGAGACCTTTGGGAAAATAGATTACGAGAGAAACTCTCTTCGCTGAGAATGGACGAAGAGACCCCGTCGTGGGACGATTTCTCGTTGGCTATGGGTCGCTCTCCCAAAGCCCCTTCCGGAGGCAAAACAGGCTGGCTCTTGCTGCATACTGCACACCGTTGGCGGGCTGCGGCCGCTGCTCTCTTGTTGTTGCTGGCAGGTGCAGGGTTTTATCACCTTTTTCGTATTGAGCCTGCCCGGGAGAGTGTGCACTTACTCCCCAAAGATGCGATTTCCAATCATCAGATGATTGCCACGACTCCTCCCGCGATGGCGGTAGAAAAGGCCGCAATCTCCCTCTTTCATTCTCCATCATCCGCTTCACTTTCCGGCTTGTCTGAGGCAGATTCTACCTCTTTTTCCCATCCCTCACTGCCTACCCTCGAAGGTAACAGCTCGGTTTTGTCGGAGATAACGGGTACCCCTTCTACGGTTGGTTTGAGCTCTGGAGAGGAGAGGGCCGTGGAGGAGATTGTGCACTTGCCGGGGATTGACCCTAAGTTTTCGGACGGTGAATGGTCGGTCGCCCTATATGCCTATGGCCAGGGTTCCTGGGGGCAAAGGGGCTTGGAGAGCTCGATGGAGCGGATGGGTACTTTCTTGAGTGAGCAGAGTGCGGATATGCAACTTTCTGTTCCGCGTCTGGGGGCATTGCATCATTCGCCCCCTTTGGTGTTGGGTATGAAGCTGCGGCGAGCCTGGAACCCCCATTGGGGTTGGGAAACGGGTCTGCAATTTTCACGTTATCGATCTTCAGGCACTCTGGAGGGAGAGATGGTGCACTACGCTTATCGGCAAACGGTAGATTATGTGGGTTTACCCCTGGGGCTCTTTTATCGTCTCTTTCACCATCAAACCTGGAGCCTTACACCGGTTGCCGGGCTTATGGCAGAAACCGCCCTTTCGGCACAGGGCGTACTCAGGATTACTTCCGATGGCGGCGTGACTCCCTCCGAATCGTATCGCCTTGATGCAAACGGCATTCTGCTTTCGGCCTATAGTGGTGCAGAGCTATCGGCCCGTATTGCCGGAAATTGGTGGCTAACCGCCGAGCCCGGAATCACACTGCCCATTAGCGGAGCATCGCAACCTGCCACCTATCGCACAGAACATGATCTCTTTTTCAGGGTAGTTTTTGGGATCCGCTGCGATTTTTAGCCTCCGGTGCAACGAACCTGTCGATGCCTGCATCTGATGAGCAAAGAGTATCTCTTATTTGCTGTTTCACTATTTTAATCTGTAAGCGTATGAACCTGACATCGTTTTTAAACAATGCAAATTTTCCTGCACCAACTCACCATGACGGTAACCTACCTGCTGTAAAGCGTAAGTATGTACCAATGCGTTCGTTTGCGGGATGGCTTATTCTTTTAGCGGTTTTTGCTCTGGCTTTTCCCTCTTGTTTAGATGATGGCGACCCTTATCCTGCCTGGGCGGAATTTTGGGTTAGCTATGGGGTTATTCGTGGCGAATCTGCGCATTACGATATTCTTACCGATGAGGGTAAAGTTTTATATCCGGAGTATCCCCTCTCCTCTTCGACCGGGATTTCGGATGGGAAACGGGTAGCTGTCTCCTACTCAATTACGGCTGCCCGGATGGATGGCTATAGTGTGAGACTTCGTGCCATTGAGCCGATTTTGACCAAGCTTCCGGTGCACAGTACCGGGTTAACGGTAGCAGAGGAGGATAGCATCGGGCATGATCCTGTGCATATTATCGATGCCTGGTTTGGGGGAAATGTCTATTTGAACGTCGATTTCGACATTCTGCGCAGCGATCCCTCCATTGTGCATTATGTGAATCTTTGGGTCGATGATGATGCCTCAACGTCCGAGCGCAAGGTGGTGGTATTTCGTCATAACGACAACTCCGATCTTCGCCATAGCTGGGCCTCGGGAAGTGTCTCGTTTAAAGTAGATTCATTGATTCCCGACGATGCCGACTCTGTAAAGGTGGTGTTTCGTTGGGAGACATACAGCGGCAGGGCGATGGCCGATTCCGGTTATATCGGACGGCGACCTGTACTCCCACCATCCTTGCGTGCACTGCCCGGAGAGAGTTCCTATGCACCTCTGTTGGCCGAATAGCAGCGGCTATTCACTGATAAAAAGACGTTTGCTCGAAAATTCCGGATCGCAGGTCAGGTTCACCTTCAATTTGCGTAGACCCGCTTCATCGCCCGGGGTGGGGATATGGGTAGAGTGTACCTCGCAACCGTGTAATTCGGTGAGTTTTTCGAGTGCCATCTGTGCGGCAGGGTTAGATAATGCGCTAATAGCCAAAACAATCAAGGTCTCTTCCACGTCCAGGCTAACCATCTTCCCGTTCAGCAGATCTTTCTTTAGATGGGTTACCGAGTCGATAATACTTTGCGGCAGCAGATACATATTGTCGGGGAGTCCGGCCATGTGCTTGGTAGCGTTCAGTATCAGACTGGAGGAGGCGTGCAACAGGTGGGAATTTTTCCCGGTGATGATGGTGCCGTCTTTAAGTTCTATGGCCGAGCCGCAAAAGATGCCGGCATTCCCTTTTCCCATGGTTTCGGCATCTTTAGCGGCTTGTCGAGCGGGGAGGACCACTTTACGGTCCTCCGCGGTGGCGCCTACCCGCTCCATAATTTCGAGCGAGCGATTTAGTGTGGCTTTGTCGGCCAGCCCCATGGCATACTCTACCGCACAACGGACATGCCGACGGATGATCTCCTGGTAAGAGGCTTGCACAATGAGCGTATCGTTCACAATACCTGCACTGGCGCGATTAACCCCCATATCGGTGGGAGAGAGGTACATCGACTCGCCTCCGGTAATCTTC
>JBFWIG010000311.1:0-3148 GCA_050256115.1 Bacteroidales bacterium
CCCGACATCCCGCTGAATGTATCGAGGAGCTATCTCCAGAGCGACAGCAATGTAAAAAAGATCACTAACCATATCACCAAAAAGGTGGCCGACCGACTGGAAGAGATCTTTAAAAACAACCGAGAAGAATACGAGAAGAAGTGGGACAACCTGAAACTCTTTATTGAGTACGGCATGCTTACCGAAGAAAAATTTGCCGAAAGAGCCCTGAAATTTGCCCTGCTGAAAAACACCGAAGGGAAATATTTTACCCCGGACGAATACAAAACAACGATCGAACCGCAACAGACCGACAAAGAGAATAAGGTTGTCTGTCTCTACACAAACGATGCCGTGCAGCAATTTACCTTTGTGGAGGCAGCGAAAAAGAGAGGTTACGACGTGCTGCTCTTAGACGGGAAACTCGATTCGCACTTTATCAACCACCTGGAGAGCAAACTGGAGAATGTCCGATTTGCCCGTGTCGATGCCGATGTAATTGACAAACTGATACCCAAAGAGGCTCCTAAAGAGCCGGATCTGGCACCTCGCGAACAAGAAGAGTTACGCACCATGCTGGAGCCCGTCTTACCCTCCGAGGGCCACTACTTTGTAAGCTTTGAAGCGTTATCTGAAGAGGATGCGCCCATGGTGCTTACTCAGTCGGAATTCATGCGCAGAATGCGCGAGATGTCGGCCATGGGAGGAGGACTCAACTTTTACGGAAGCCTGCCCGAAAACTATACACTGGTGGTGAATACCGCACATCCCCTTATCAAACAGATGGCCGGCGAGAAGAACCAGGCGTTGGGCTCACTGCTCAACGAGGTTGAATCGGAACTCACCCCTGTAAAGCAGGAGCTGGAGGCAGTGCGCGAAAAGGTAAAAGGGAAGAAAGAGGAGGAGATTGCCGAGAGCGACAAAGCCTGGCAAACGGAGCTGGAAGAGAAAGAGCAAGCACTCACTGCCCGGAAAGAGGAGGCACTGAAAAACTTCGGAAAAGAGCAGACGCTTCCCAAACAGCTGGTAGATCTGGCCCTTTTGGCCAATAATCTTTTGAAGGGCGAATCCTTATCGCTATTTATTAAGCGAAGTTTAACGTGGATGAAGGAATAAATAGTGCAGGAATTTGGTGTATCCCGATTCGATCCATATTTTTGTTGCAAGTAAGGCACAGGTGCCCGTTAAACCTTGGCGCGTTTTTTGTATCTCACTTAACAAACACCCTAAGCACTTAATCATTTATCCTTAAATCTATCATCACATGAAAATGAAATTTGCAAGCATTTTGTTAGCATTTGCCACCATGGCTATCACGGCCAACGCTCAGGTTAACGGCCCTGCCGGTATCGCAGGCGGTAAGTACGAAGGTGCCCAAAAGAAGGGGATTGCCGAAGGAAAAGGAAAGGTTGTAGGCGAAGATACCTTCGAAGGCGCCTTTAAGAAGGGGCTTCCCGAAGGGAAAGGGGTCTACATTTTTGGCGCAGACCGGGTAGTAAACGAGTATCCTTTTGCCAAGGGCGATAAATATGAGGGCGAATTCAAGAAAGGCGAATTCACCGGAAAAGCCAAGATTACGTTTGCCGATCCCGTAAAAGGGGTTCTTGAAGGCTACTTCGAAAATGCCAAATACCTGGGTCGCACCAAAGACGGCTACGAAGTGCAGACCAAAGACGGGATTGTACGCGTAGTGGTTAAACAGAACGGAACCTCCTTTAACAACATTACCGTGAGAGGATTACAATACTTTGCACAGGTAGGAAAGGCCAACCTCGAATTCGAGGAGTCGGGCACCACAGCCACCTATTCGGATCTGAAATCGGAAGCCTTCCCCTTCACAGTACATCTTAGCGGATCGGCTCCCAGCACCGGCAACAAATGTGAACTTAAGGTGTTAATTGAACGTCCCGGAACCTGGCAGATTGACATTACCACCAACTAATCAGCACGCTAACAGAGGCTGAAAAAGTAAGAGCCCCCAAAAGTGTAACATTTTTGGGGGCTCTTTTTTTGTGGATTCTTCGCTTTACACTATGCGTTCACGGCATTTTTGGTATGCATTAAGCGCCAAAGTCGTCGAACATCAACATCTCTTTGGGTACACCCAGATTATCGAGCATGCCCTTCACCGCATTAGCCATGGGGCCGGGGCCGCACATATAGTATTCGATATCTTCCGGTGCCTCATGATTCTTGAGGTAGTGGTCGTGAATTACCTGGTGAATAAAGCCCACATAACCGCTCCAGTTATCCTCCTTACGCGGTTCGGAAAGGGCAATATGGAAACTGAAATTGGGGAACTCCCGCTCAATGGCCCGGAAATCCTCTTCGTAGAAAATTTCGTTAGCCGACCGGGCACCATACCAGTAAGAGATCTTCCGATGGGTAGTTTTTAGGGTGTGGAAGAGATGTAACAGATGCGAACGGAGCGGAGCCATACCGGCACCACCGCCAATATAGAGCATCTCACGTTGGGTGTCGAGAATATGGAAATCACCGTAAGGACCGGAAATATTCACTTTATCGCCCGGTTTGAGCGAGAAAATATAGGAGGAGCAGATACCGGGCTTTACATCCATCCAGCCTCCTTTGGCCCGATCGAAGGGTGGGGTGGCAATACGGATATTCAGCATAATAATATTGCCCTCAGCAGGGTGGTTGGCCATAGAGTATGCCCGATAGGTCTCTTCGGTATTCTGGCACGAAAGATCCCAAAGCTTGAACTTATCCCACTCACTGCGAAACCGTTCATCTACATCGACATCCTTAAAATGCATGGCATATTTGGGCACATCAATCTGAATATAGCTGCCCGACTTAAAGTTGAGCTGTTCTCCTTCGGGAAGTTTCACCACAAACTCTTTGATAAACGAAGCCACATTCCGGTTAGAAACCACCTCGCAGCTCCATTTTCGGATTCCCAGCACCTCTTCGGGAACCTGAACTTTAAGATCGCCCCTAACCTTCACCTGACAACCCAGACGCCAATGATCGCGAATCTGCTTACGGGTAAAGAAGCCCACCTCAGTGGGAAGAATCGATCCGCCACCCTCGGTTACCTGGCACCGGCACATTCCGCAACTGCCGCCGCCGCCACAGGCCGACGGAAGAAAGATCTTTTGCTCGCTGAGCGTATTCAGGAGGGTGTTGCCGGCAGCCGCCTCAATTT
>JBFWIG010000312.1:0-3078 GCA_050256115.1 Bacteroidales bacterium
AATTAAGATTTCCCAGTCGCTTAAGGTAGATACCGCGCAAAAACGGATGCCGCACCTCTTCCGTTTTGGTATGCAGATGGTGATGCCGGGTACATTCGACCGGATCCAATTTTATGGCCGTGGCCCCGAAGAGAACTATGCCGACCGTAACTACTATACCAATTTGGGTATCTACAACCAGTTGGTTTCCGATCAGTACTACCCCTACATCCGTCCGCAGGAGAGTGGTACAAAAACCGATATTCGCTGGTGGAAGACGGTAGATATCGATGGCAGAGGGCTGTTGTTCCGTTCGGGTGCCCCCTTCTCTGCCTCGGCATTAGACTACCTGCAGGAAGATCTCGACGATGGTGCCGAAAAAGATCAGCGTCACTCCGGCGAATTGGAGCCAAGAGATCTGACCACGATGTCGATCGATCTGAAGCAGATGGGCTTAGGTTCAGTTAACAGTTGGGGTGCCTGGCCGCTGCCGCAATATCTGCTACCCTATGCCGATTACAACTTCTCGTTTGTGATCGAACCTGTTGTGCCTCGCTAGTTCTTCTTATTTCCGAAGAGAAACAGGCCAACTGTCTACTACTAACTACTCTAACAGCTCTAACTGCTACTAACTGCTACTAACTACTGCTAACGCTTTAACCTCAGTATCGATGGTCAACATTATCTGTCCCCATTGTAAGAGTGAAGTCTCTTCCGATAACATCTATTGTCCGCAATGCGGGCGTAATCTTGCCGTAGAGACCCCGTCGCCCGAATTTTGCCCTAAGTGTGGTAAACCATTTATTTCGGGAGCCAGGTTTTGTGCCACCGATGGAACCCCTAACCCTGCATTTTCGGGGTTAGGGGCTGCCGGGGGCGGAGCCTCAGGTGCGCGAGCCACTACCTATTCTGCCTCTTCATGGGTTTCGGGAGCTGCCCCCTATGACTATCCCAAAGCCTCCTTGGGAATGCGTTTTGTGGCGTTCCTGGTCGATTTTTTGGTGCAGGCGGTACTCTATATTCCTGCCATGATCTGCTTCTTCGGCGGCATCTTTGGTTCAGTAGGCGGTCTTGTCTGGGGCGCGGATCATGGACTCAGCTTTTTCCCCGTTCCTATATTCGGTCTTTTGTTTGGGCTCCTGATGGGCTTTGTGTTATTGCTGGCGCCATTGGCTTACGCACTGCTTAAAGATGGTATGGCTCGCGGACAGAGTATCGGGAAGCGCGCAGCCGGAATCATGGTAATAGATCTGGACGAGAATATCCCCTGTGGAAAAGCCAAATCGTTGTTGCGCAATCTGATTCCTATGCTTTTGGCGATTGTTCCGTTTGTGGGTTGGCTGATAGAACCCATCATGGTGTTGATTGCCGAAGATGGTCGTCGTTTGGGCGATCGGGTGGCATCGACCCAAGTGATTGACTGTCGGCAATGGAGGGAGTAAGGGTAATTGGCTTTGATGCCGACGACACCCTTTGGTTAAACGACAGCTACTTTCGCGAAGCCGAAATGCGCTTTTGTGCATTGATGGCGCCCTATGCCAGCCGTGAAGAGACATCGAAGTTGCTTTATGCCATTGAGGTGGCCAATCTCGATTTATATGGATATGGCGCAAAAAGTTATCTTTTGTCGCTGATAGAGACGGCTATTCAAATAGGACGTTCGTCGCTCTCCTCACAGACGGTATCTGAGATATTGGATATTGGCCGATGGCTCATTGAACGGCCGGTGGTGTTGGTCGAGGGGGCAAGGGAGGTCTTGGAGCAGTTACAGGCAAATTATCTGCTGCTGTTGGTAACCAAGGGCGATCTGCTCGATCAGGAGCGTAAGCTGAAAGCCTCCGGCCTGCAGCCACTGTTTCACCATATCGAAATTCTAAGCAACAAAGAGGAGGCCGATTACCTGCAACTTTTTGCCCGGCTACAAATCGAACCGAGGGAGTTCCTAATGGTAGGAAACTCCCTCCGTTCGGATGTGATTCCGCCTGTGAGCTTGGGCGCCAAAGCTGTACATATTCCGCACGATACCGTATGGCAGCATGAGGCAGAGCATTCCGGAGCATCCGGCTACTCCTTCTCTTCGCTGTTATCGATTGCCGAACTTCCAGCCCTACTGATGTAACCTATTGTTCCGGATCGCTCCAACCAGGCACTCTCTCTACAACGACAGAAAGCGGTCGGTCATCTGCTTAAGCTCTTTGGCACGCACAACACCCGAGTTTTTCCAGAGCAATTTGCCCGAACGGAAAAACATCAGGGTGGGAACCGATTGCACCTGATAGTCGATAGCTGCCGACATATTTCGGTCGACATCGATCTTCAGAATATCGATCGAATCGCCCACCATCTGCTTAAACTCCTCCAGAATCGGGGTCATCATCTTACAGGGTCCACACCAGTCGGCGTAAAAGTCGATCAATACCGGTTTATCGCCATCAATACGCTTCTTTAAAGCATCCATAGTGTTAGGGATTGAATTAGTTACAACCGCAACCGCAACCCGATTTCGGGGTATCCTTAGGGGCTTCGCTTTCAGGTTTGGCCGAACCGCTTCCGCAGCCGCAGCTCGAAGCGGAGCTCCCGGTATGGCAACCACAACCGGATTCACCGCTTATGATGCGCCCGATGAGCCATCCTATTACCAGACCAAAGAGTGTTGAGATATACCAGGTAGATTGAATGGGGCAACCACCCGATTCGCAACCCACAAATTTCCAATAGGCAAAACCACCGGCTGCACCCAGGGCAGCTGCTATCCATTTATAACTACTTTTTTTCATCTTGTATGCAATTCAGTTATCACTATATTCCATAGAGACAAATGGCCGCAGAAAAAGTTCAGCAGGCAGGGCAGCATTCGGGTTATCGCACAATGCGGAAGCCTATGTTCTGGCTAACCAGAGAGGGGGCACTGTGATGGCGGTGAAAAATCCGGCCAAACAGGTTGTCGAAATAGAAACTTCCCCCTCTGAGTGAGCGACTCTTTCCAAATGCAGGGCCCGTAGGGTCCTTCACAAATGCGTTGTCGCGGCTGTAGGGCTCTTCGTCATACCAGTCGCTACACCAATCCCATACATTGCCACTCATATCATGAATGCCCAA
>JBFWIG010000313.1:0-3088 GCA_050256115.1 Bacteroidales bacterium
GGCATCCAGTTGTTTTTCCATGCCCGATTTCTGATCGAGGAACCACCAGCCCGATCCCAGCTGCATCTTTCCGGCTACAGGCCCTTCGTTGAAGTTGCCGGCCATGGTGGCCAATACCTCAAAATCGGAGGGGTTCAGATTGTAGAGAATGGTAGAAGCCAGTTTTCCGGCGGCGTCAAGTTGCCCAAGGAACCGATTGCCTGCAGCGGCTAATTGTGTGTCGTGTATAGAGTCGTAACCGGTATCGGGCCCCAACTTGGCAAACTGTTTCAGATTATTGTTTCGGATGGCACCCACATGAAATTGCTGTGTCCACCCCTTTTCATAGTTCATCTCGGCCAGAAGATAGAGCATCCCCGAACAGAAAACGGCATGTTCTTGTGGCGTAACCTCTTTCCCAGCCCTGGCTTTGTCGAAGATCAGGTTCATGTCGGCCTCCGTGAAGGGATGCGCATAAAAGGTATCGATGCCGTGATCGGACATTTTACACCCGGCAGCCACAAAGAACGCCTGCCGTTTCCGAAGCGCCTCCATCAGTTGGCCGAAGCGGGAGATCTCCATTCCTGCTGCAGCCTCAAGCCGACCCAGATAGAGTAGGTACTCCTTACTGTTATTCACCGCCATTGCTTTATCGGGGCGCCAGGTGGGGAGAACCGAAATAGCAAATCCCTCCTGCTTAAGCGCCAGATGAGCTGAAAGATCGTCGGCCGGGTCGTCGGTAGTACCCACCATCTCAACGCCCATCATCTTCATCAGACCTTTGGCCCGGAAGGGTTCGCTCTGCAATTTTTCGGTGCACTCGTCATAGATATCTGCAGCCGTTGAGGGATTTAAAATTGCCGTGATGCCAAAAAAACGGCGCAGCTCAAGGTGAGTCCAGTGATAGAGCGGATTGCACATGGTGTAAGGCACCACTTCGGCCCATTTCAGAAACTTCTCTCTATCCGAACGGTTACCTGTAATATAGGCTTCGTCTACCCCATGCGCCCTCATCGCTCTCCATTTGTAGTGGTCGCCCCCCAGCCATATCTCTGTAAGATTGGCAAAGCGGTAATTTTCGGCCACTCTCTTCGGATCTAAATGGCAGTGGTAGTCGATGATGGGCATGTGCCGCGCATGTTGCATAAAGAGCTCTGCGGCTACAGTACTTTCAAGAAGGAAATCGTCGTTAAGAAAGGGTTTCATAAGCAATTGTGTTAAGTATCGGCGTAACCGTGTGCGCACACGAAAGTACAGGTTCCATTTATATTCTCCAAAATTAATGATATATTTGTGGTAATACGCACGTTTTGTTTGAGCAATGGACTATTCCGGTAAAAGAATCCGTATTAAAGATATAGCCGTATTGGCAGGTGTTTCGGCCGGAACAGTCGATCGTGTTCTGCACAATCGTGGCGAAGTGTCGGAGCGTAGTCGCGAAAAGGTAGAGAAAGTGCTTCAAGAGATGCAATTCAGGCCAAATTTTCACGCTGCCGCGCTCGCCAATAAAAGATCGTATCGCCTCTCCTGTCTCATACCCGAGTATATAGACGGAGAGTATTGGGAAGCGGTAGAAAGAGGGATCAGGTTGGCTTCGGACGAATTTCGGGATCTGAATATCTCTATTTCTGTACTCTATTTCGATCAGTTCGACCCCGAATCGTATCGCGACGGGTTAAACCGATTGTCGGTGACCCTTTCGGATGGCTGGATGATAGCTCCTGCCTACGAAAAAGAGACGCTCGAATGGGCCGGGGAGGGGCATATTCATGCACCCTTTGTCTTTATCGATTCGCAAGTGCCGGGGCTCTCCCCCCTCTCTTTTTTTGGTCCCCAGTCTTTTGTAAGCGGACAGATGGCTGCCCGTCTGCTTTTCCCCGAGTATTGCCCACCCTCGCCTGTAGTGATGTTCCAAACGCTTCGGCCCGGTCAGATGGCCGGCCAACAAGTGGTTCAGCGTAAACGCGGTTTCGAAACCTATATGCGCACCCATTTTCCCGATTTGCCCCTCTTTACCCTTGAGTTCGATCCCGATTCTGCCCTGCTTGCCCAACAAAAGGTGCGTCGGTTTCTCCATCTCTACCCCGAAATCGAGACAGGCGTCATCTTCAACTCCCGCGCCTATCTTCTCACCCCTCTTTTGGCCGACCGACCCAACTTTAATCTGTTGGGTTACGACCTGCTACCGCGCAATGTCGAGGCCCTAAAGAGCGGATCAATTCGCTTTCTCCTCTCACAACGTCCTCACAAACAGGGGTATCTTGCCATAAAGGCACTCGTAGACTATATCCTCTTCAAAAAAGAGATCTTGCCCGAACAATACATGCCCATTGATATCCTCCAAACCGACAACATCAACTACTTTCTGGAACATGAACAGTGAAATAATGGTTAATGCGCTTCGCGCGGGTGATTTAGTGCTTCGAAGCGCTGAGGCGCTTCGAGTGCTCTGGTGCTGCACTTCGTGCAATGCTCTAGTGCTTCGAAAAGCGAACGCGCTTCAAGAACACAAATGAAAAGACATATACGCGCAAGCGCGAAAGAACATTCACCTTTTGCGCTTGCGCAGCACTAGAGCACTAGAGCTCTACTATTCACCATTATTTATTCCCCATGTATTTTTCCTTCCTTCTTTTTCTGTTTTTTGGGTCTGTTTCGGGTGAGGAGCGGGGTGTTGGTTTTGTTGAGAATCTGTTGAAAGAGGAGGTGCTCAAAAGAGCGGAGGGTGACTTGCAGAAAAATCCGGTGACGGTTACCGATTTTCGATGTGATAGAAGTGCCGGCGGCATCCATGATTTTTATTCGGAAGGCGATTACTGGTGGCCCGATTCTCTCAATCCGGCAGGGCCTTACGTGCAATGGGATGGTAGGACAAATCCCGATAATTTTGTGGCACATCGGTATGCCATGATACGTTTCAGTATGCTGGTGGGCAATCTGACTTCGGCCTATCTGCTTACAAACGACAAGAAATATGTTGATGCCGCGTTACGTCACATCCGGGCATGGTTTATTGATAACAAGACAAAAATGAATCCCAACCTGCTCTTTGCGCAGGCAATTAAGGGAAGAGCCACCGGCAGGGGGGTGGGCATTATTGATACCATTC
>JBFWIG010000314.1:0-3080 GCA_050256115.1 Bacteroidales bacterium
CCACAGCAGCCCGACTCGGCTGCGGCCGACGAGGATCCACTGCTTTCGGATCTGACGGGCGAATCGGTTCGGCGGGTTTACAACGGAGGATCCTTCAACGACCGTGCATACTGGCTTTCGCCCGGAACCCGTCGTTCCCTGAGTCAGGAGTTGTCGAGGAATGATATCGGATTCCGTTGTGCCATGGTTCGGGCGGGAGCGGTGCAGTAAAGCCTTCTTCATCTCTTATTTTCTATGCCAATGTTGAATATTCCGGCTCTTTATCAACTATTTCAGGAGCATGGCCGGGTTACCACCGACTCGCGACAGGCGGGTAGCGGAGTGATTTTCTTTGCCCTTCGTGGCGAAAGATTTAATGGGAATGATTTTGCCATGGAGGCGCTTGCGGCGGGATCGCCCTGCGTTGTGGCCGACGACCCATCGCTCGGCGGGAAGAGAGGTATCTTTTTTGTGGAAGATGTGCTCACAGCGCTTCAGCAATTGGCGGCATACCATCGCAATCGGCTAGGCATACCCATTTTGGCAATCACCGGCACAAATGGAAAGACCACTACCAAAGAGTTGATACAGACCGTATTGTCTAAGGCCTTTCCGGTTTCGGCAACCTTGGGTAATTTAAACAATCACATCGGGGTTCCCTTAACGCTGCTTTCGATGGACGCCTCTACCCGGGTAGGTATTGTAGAGATGGGGGCCAACCATCCCGGCGAAATAGCCTTGCTCTGCCGTATTGCCTCTCCCACGCACGGCCTTATTACCAATATCGGTAAGGCGCATTTAGCGGGTTTTGGCGGGTTCGAAGGGGTGATTCAAACCAAAAACGAACTTTATCAGGCACTCAATGCTCCCGGCCGAACCCTTTTTGTGAATGGTGCTAACTTGCTGCTTACCGGATTGCTTGAGGGAACCCAGGCCGACCTGGTGAGGTATGGTGCTCATCCCGATTCTTGCTGCCGGTTAGAAGAGCAATCTTCGTGGCCTTTTTTGGTGGCCTCCTGGGGGGATATCTCTATACCAACCTCTCTTGCAGGGAGTTATAATCTGGAGAATCTGGAAGCTGCCTGTGCAACGGCGCTACATTTTGGGATGAAGCCCCTAACCATAGCAGAAGCCATAGCTGCCTATCAACCCCGGAACAATCGGTCGCAATGGGTAGAAACCGGGAAAAACCGTGTTTTGTGCGACTTCTACAACGCCAATCCGTCGAGTCTCTCTCTCTCGCTCTCGCATTTTATTCGGTACGAGGTGCCTCCGGGTATGAAAAAGATAGCTCTCTTAGGCGATATGTTCGAATTGGGCGATGTCGCTGAAGAGGAGCATTTGCGCATTCTTTCTCTCTTGGCAGCCTCTCCCGAAGTGGAGGTTTGGACTGCCGGTTTGCACTTTCTGAGTGCCTCGGCGCAATGTCCGGGAGTGGCCCGTTCTTTTGCCGATACCGAAAGCATGGCTGCTGCTGTGGGTCATGCCAATCTGCGTGGAAACGTGGTGCTTGTAAAAGGGTCGAGGGGGATGCGAATGGAGCAGCTGTTACCCCTTTTGTAATTGCCCGGCTCTTTTATCAACAAATTGGGTGAATGGAACACTTGGTTCTCTGCTTTTTCCTAACTTTGCGGCGCATTTGAAAGCCACATAAATCGTTTTCCGTAATGAGTGCCAATACGCCTATCAAGATATTTGCCGGAAGTGCCTCTACCTATTTGGGAGAAAAGATTGCTAAAAGTTTTGGAACCGAGCTGGGAAAAAGTTCGATGCTCCGTTTTAGCGACGGGGAGTTCCAGCCCGCTTACGAAGAATCGGTTCGAGGAGCCACTGTATTTATTGTACAGTCTACCTTTCCTCCCTCCGATAACCTGATGGAGCTTCTCCTGATGATTGATGCCGCAAAAAGAGCCTCGGCCTATAAAGTAGTGGCTGTAATTCCCTATCTGGGGATGGCACGCCAGGATAGAAAAGATCGTCCGCGCTGTGCTATCGGTGCCAAAATGGTGGCTAACCTTCTTTCGGCCGTCGGGGTCGACAGGATAATGACAATGGATTTGCATGCCGATCAGATTCAGGGATTCTTCGACGTTCCGGTTGATCATCTTTACGCATCGTCGGTTTTTGTGCCCTATCTGCAGAGTCTCAATCTCGAGAATCTTGTGATTGCCGCACCCGATATGGGCGGATCGAAAAGGGCGAATGCCTATTCACGCTTTCTGAATACCGATATGGTGATCTGCTATAAAGTGCGCAAAAAGGCCAATGTGGTGAGCGAAATGCGTGTGATTGGCGAGGTGGAAGGTCGCGATGTGGTGATTGTGGACGATATGGTAGATACAGCCGGAACTCTTACCTTATGTGCCGAGCTGATGTCTGATCTGGGCGCCCGTTCTGTGCGTGCTATCTGTTCGCACCCTATTCTTTCGGGCCCTGCTATTGATCGGTTAAACAGTTCTAAACTTTTAGAGCTGGTGGTTTCCGATACCATTCCCGTGGCTCACCACAATACCGATAAATTGCGGGTTCTTTCGGTGGCCGATATGTTTGCCGATGTAATTAACAAGGTCTATAACTACCAATCTATAAGTACTACATTTATTATGTAGCGGGTTGTTTTGTATTCCCCTTTTTTTTCTATATTTGCACCCTGACATTTTTAAACCATACATATCACATCACATACATGGAAACAATCGTATTTTCAGGTACTTTGAGAAAAGATGCCGGAAGCAAAGCAGCTTTGAAACAGATGAGGAGCGAAAAGGTAGTACCCTGTGTACTGTACGGGGGAAAAGAGAATGTTAATTTCTCGGCACCTGAAACTGCGTTTCGCCCGTTGTTGTATACTCCCTTAACGTATGTGGTTGATCTTTCGATCGATGGGAAGGTTTATAAAGCCTTGTTAAAAGATACGCAATTTCACCCTGTAGCTGAAAACCTGCTTCACGCCGATTTCTATGAAATTTCCGAATCGAAACCTGTAGTCGTAAAGATTCCGGTTAAGGTAACGGGTGTATCGGAAGGGGTTAAGGCCGGTGGAAAGCTGGTTGTACTAAAACGCAAAGTGGCCGTTAAAGGGCTTGTAAATCAGATTCCTC
>JBFWIG010000315.1:0-3078 GCA_050256115.1 Bacteroidales bacterium
CGAGCACATAGATCTGGGAGCGCTTATGGCAAAGGATGCACTGTTGCGCGAAGAGTCGTGCGGTGGCCATTTCCGTGAAGAGTACCAGACTCCCGAGGGTGAGGCCCTTCGTAATGACCAGGAGATGATGTATGTAGCCTGCTGGGAGTACAAGGGAGCTAACGAGAGCCCGGTTATGCACAAGGAGCTGCTCGAATACGAAAACATTAAGATTGCACAACGTAACTACAAGGAGTAATTCCGGGGAGGAGAGTTCCTGAACAATAATGAATAGAACTATGGAAAAACGCGGATTGAATGTAACCCTCAAAATATGGCGTCAGGAGAACGCCAAGGTTAAAGGTCGTTTCGAAACCTACCCCATGCAGAATGTTTCGCCCGACTGCTCCTTTCTCGAGATGCTCGATATCTTGAACGAGTCGTTGGTGGATAAATTTGAAAAGCCGGTCTGTTTCGACCACGACTGTCGCGAAGGGATTTGTGGGATGTGCAGTCTCTTTATTAACGGACGCCCTCACGGCAACGACACCGGAATTACCACCTGCCAGTTGCATATGCGCCGGTTTAAAGATGGCGAAACCATCTGGATCGAGCCCTGGCGTTCTAAAGCTTTCCCCATTATCAAAGATTTGGTGGTAGACAGATCGGCTTTCGATACCCTGATTCAGGAGGGAGGTTATGTTTCTGTCAATACAGGGGGTGTACCCGATGCCAATGCCATTGCCATTCCTAAAGAGGATTCCGATCTGGCTATGGATGCTGCTGCTTGTATTGGCTGCGGGGCCTGTGTGGCGGCATGCAAAAATGCTTCTGCTATGCTCTTTGTTTCGGCCAAGGTATCGCAGTTTGCACTTCTTCCGCAAGGCAGGGTTGAGGCCAAAGAGCGGGCACTATCTATGGTGGCTAAAATGGACGAGCTGGGCTTTGGTAACTGCACCAACACCAAGGCTTGCGAGGCTGAATGTCCCAAAGAGATTAAGGTTACCAATATTGCCCGTCTCAACCGGCAATACCTTCTTAACGTGGCTCAACAGTAGATCTCTACCCTTAAAAAACGCCCGTTGCCTTGCAGTTAGTAAACTGATCCGGCAACGGGCGTTTCTATTTGGGGCGTTACAACCTTCTTACTGTACGCTAAACTTGTAAATGGTTGTAGTTTGGTAGGTTTTTCCGGGATCTAACCGCGTAGAGGGGAAGTTCGGCTGGTTGGGAGAGTCGGGAAAATGTTGTGTTTCGAGGCAGAATCCCACATGTTTGGCATAATTCGAACCATCTTTTCCGGCAAATTTCCCTTCCATAAAGTTGCTGGTATAGAACTGAACACCGGGTTCGGTGGTCCAGGTTTCCATGACCCGGCCGGTAGCAGGATCGGAAGCAACTGCTGCAAGCATCAACTCGCCGGGTGCATCGCGAAGTACATAGTTGTGGTCGTATCCGCCGCCCACAGGGCCATCGGCACCGCCACCCAAAGCAGCAATATCTTTACCGATAGGCTTGGCAGTGGTAAAATCGAAGGGCGTTCCTGCAACAGGAGCCAACTCGCCGGTGGGAATAAGAGATGCATCAACAGGAGTGTAGCGGGTAGCGTTAATCTGCATTACCTGATCAAGAATGCCCTTTTTCGGGTCGCCCGCAAGGTTAAAATAGAGGTGGTTGGTGAGGTTGCAAACCGTCGACTTATCGGCGACAGCCGAATAGTCAATTTTCAACTCGTTGTTGTTGGTCCAGGTGTAGAGTACGGTAACATCCAGTTTTCCGGGATATCCCTCTTCGCCGTCGGCACTTGAGTAGGTGAGGCGCAAACCAACAGAGGCAGTATCAATTACCTCTTCGGCACCCCAGAGTTTGTCGTTAAAGCCGCTCAGCCCGCCGTGAAGGTGGTTCTCGTTGTTGTTGGTGGCCAATGTATAGGTGGTTCCATCAATGGCGAACTTCCCTTTGGCAATCCGGTTGCCATATCGTCCAATCAGGGCTCCGATGTAACCATCTTTGGTTTTGTAGCCGTCTACATTTTCGAAACCGAGAGCCACATCGGCCATGTTTCCATCTTTATCGGGAACCATAATCGATTGTACTATACCTCCGAAATCGGTTATACTTACACTGGCCCCTTTGGCATTGGTAAGGGTATAGAGCGAAGCCTCTTTACCTCCTGTAGTGCCGAAAGCCTGTTTGGTAATGGTGCCTTTAGGAGCCTCCTCCTGAGAGGCGGGTCTTGTTCCGCAGGCAGCGAATAGAAGAGTAATCATAGCTAGAGAAGAGAGTTTTAGTGGCATAGTTTTCATAGTTCAGCAATTTAAACCCCTAAAGATATAGAAAATCGAAATATTCTAACCTATTTTTTTCAAAACCATTTCAGAAATGGTTTTTCCTATCGAAAGCGACGAAGTAGCTGCTGGTGAAGGGGCATTCAACACATTGATAATTCCATTATCCTCTTCGATAATGAAGTCGTCGGGCAAGCGGCCGTCGCGTGTGCAGATTTGTGCCCTTACGCCGGCTCCACCCGGCGTGAGATGGCTTTTATGAATTTCGGGTAACAATTTTTGCAGAGCCCGGGTAAAGGCGGCTTTATTGAAACTCCGCCAAAATTCGCCGAGGCCGGTTGCCATATACTTCCACATCACCTTCTGGAATCCGGGCCAGGTAAGCGATTCGAAGGTATCTCTCAACGAAATATCGGTCATCTTATAGCCCTCTCTTTTAAAGGCAAAAACCGCATTAGGTCCTGCCTCTATTCCCCCTTTCAGCCTTCGGGTATAGTGAACCCCCAGAAAGGGGAAAGCGGGATCGGGAACCGGATAGATGAGGTTTTTTACCAGATATTGTTTCTCGGGCGAGAGGGTATAGTACTCGCCCCGGAAAGGGATAATTCTGTATTCGAGGTTGGGTTGGTTAAAACGGGCAACCCTGTCGCACTGGAGTCCGGCTGTATTGATTACCATTCGGGTTTCGAAATTCCCTTTCGATGTAACTACCCTAAGGCCGCCTTCCCTTTTTTGGATGTGGGTTACTTTGTGCGAAAAGAGCAGTTGGCCGCCGTGGCGTTCCGAAAAGAGCTCGGCATATTTTTCGGAA
>JBFWIG010000316.1:0-3052 GCA_050256115.1 Bacteroidales bacterium
AGCACCCGGGTCCACTTGCCGGAATCTGTGGCAAGGCATTTTTTCAGCAACGCAAGTATTACCCCCTCCTCACGGGTCGAAGGCTTCCTGTCGAGAAAAGTGGGGTTCTTTTCGGCTTTCACGCCCCAATGCACCAGCAGGGTGGCATCACCTCCATCATCCACAATCAGATGAGGACCCTGCCCGTTACTAAACGAAAGGGCCTGTTCGGTGCACCACCAATACTCTTCGAGCGTCTCTCCCTTCCAGGCAAAAACGGGTACCCCCGATGCCGCAATGGCAGCAGCCGCATGATCCTGGGTAGAAAAGATATTGCAACTGGCCCAGCGAACCTCGGCTCCCAGCGCAACCAATGTCTCAATGAGAACGGCTGTTTGGATGGTCATATGAAGAGACCCCATGATACGGGCACCCGTCAAAGGCTTCTCCACAGCATATTTGTTTCGGATGGCCATGAGTCCGGGCATCTCTTTCTCGGCAATGGCAATCTCTCTCCGCCCAAAATCGGCCAGAGCAATGTTGGCTACTTTGTAATCATTCATATGCAAAAAAACTAGTTATTACAGTTATTATCAGAAAAATAACGCGCTACTTCGGCCTTATCCAACACCAATTGGGCTGTGAGGGCACTCAGCGAATCGAAGCGCAACTCATCGCGAATCCGCTTTCGAAAGCGGACTCGTACCGTTTCGTTATATACATTGTCATCGAAATCAAATATATGCACCTCGATGGTTTGGCTGCTTTGGCTTCCGGCAGTAGGCCGATAACCGATATTCATCATACCCCGCAGGCGTTGAGCGCCACGTTCAATCTCAACCGCATAGACCCCGGTGAGCGGGATTAATTTCCAGGGCCACTCCACCTCAAGATTTGCTGTGGGAAACCCCAGTTTACGACCCAACTGCTTCCCTTCTACCACTCTGCCCGAGAAAAAGTAGGGATAGCCTAACATCTGCGCGGCCGCTTCGACCTGACCAGCCTCCAAAGCCCGTCTTATCCGGGTGGAGCTCACGGGCTGACCCATGGAAGAGAGCGTTTCGGTGTGCAGAACAAAACCCATCTCGCCGGCCAGTTGCTGCAATAATGCAGCATCACCTTCGCGGTTTCTGCCCAAATGGTGGTTTTTCCCCATCACCAACGCCTTCATGCCCAAGCCGGTTATCAACAACTCAGAGACAAACTCAGAAGCTCGCATCCGGGCAACCGATTCGGTGAATGGCAAAATCACCAAATGTTCGAGGCCGGCCTGCCTGAAGAGCTCAATCTTCTCGTCGAGTGTTGAGAGCAGAGAGAGGCGGGCAGTACGGGGCGAAAGAACCGCAAGCGGATGGGGCCAGAAGGTACAGACCAAGGCTCTTGCTCCCATCTTTTGGGCCATCTCGGAAACCACACGCAATAAAACTCTGTGCCCTGTATGTACACCATCGAAGGTGCCGGTAGCCACCACCGAGGCCGACGCATCATAGGTTGACAGGTCGGTATATATGTTCATGCTAATTAATCGTGGTATAAAACATTTCGAAAATCTTTTCGATCTCCTTGTAATGCGCATCTTGCTGATACTTCTGTGCCACCTCAGCAAGGGCGTTCAACACATAAAAGGCTATTCGCCGATCACGGTCGACAGTTGGAGCCAGTACGCGGGTAAAGCGACTGTAGTAGGCCAGTTCGAGAGAGGTTTCCCGAATCATCTCAGCCACAATCTCGTTACCTTTCTCAATAGCTCCGGCACGATAATACTGCTCAATCATCAAGGGGGTAAGGAAGTTATAGGGTACCTTGGAGGAGGGGAAGAGTGCAAGAGAGCGGTCGAGTACCTCCAGGGCCTTTTCGTTATCCCCTTCGTCTATCAACGCCTCGGCCAACCGGCTGAACCAGTTCCTGGCATTAGAGACGAGCCTCGACACGGTTTCGTCGATGTATACATCGCCCTCAATGCCTCCCCAGGCAAACTTATGCATCAAGTTGTTGTACATCACCTCCGTATTAACCCTTCCTAAATCGCCGGTAACAGAGTCGCGGGGCGTTTCGATAGGCACAATCCGGTAAGCCAGCCCCTCTACCTGGAAAAAGTTTTGCAGACCCAGATAGTTCTCATCGGCAACAGTGGTAGATATATAGAGGGGGCGCTTCCAGTTGTTATTGGCCAAAAGGTCCAACAACATAAAACTGCTCTTTAAAAGGAGCCTGCCACCATACATAGGCTGATCTTGCGGAAGCGTCCAGTTCATACTCTTCAGCATCAGGGGAGCCTGTTGGGGTGTAAGCGTTCCCGATGCCATCACTGCAGTGCTGTCTATCGAGATCTTTAGGTTTCTTACAGGGAAGTACTCCACCTTCTCTGCCACACCCGGAATCGTTTTGGTTTTGGGATCATCACTGGCCACAAAGTCGATAGCCATTTTCAATTCGGTAAAGGCATCGGTAACCGGAAAAACCTCGAGCGTTTCACGCTTCCCGGTCTGAAATTGTTCCGGCTTAAGAGAGAAGATCAAGGGATCCGATTCGTAGGCCTTCCGCTGCATCTGCTCAATATACCAATCTGCCATAAAGTAACTCAGATTCACCACGCGCACGTCGGTTCTTACCCCCTCTACCTCCTGAGCATACCATAACGGGAAGGTATCGTTATCGCCATTGGTAAAAATCACTGCATTCGGGGCACACGATTCCAGATAATTGGCACCGAAATCGCGACAGAAGGTACGGCCGGATCTGTTGTGGTCGTCCCAGTTCTGTGCCGCCATCCGCAGGGGCACCGTCAATAAGAGCACCAAAGCGGCAGCTACAGCCGGAACAGACTGTTTAAAACGGCTCGGAAACGACTCAACCACCGCCATAAAACCGAGCCCTACCCAAATCGCAAAGGCATAGAAGGAGGCGGCATAGGCATAATCTCTTTCGCGCGGCTGAAGAGGATACTGATTCAGATAGAGAACAATAGCTAATCCGGTCATAAAGAAGAGCATCAGCACCACAAAGAAATCGCCCCGATTCTTAGAATATTGAAAAAAGAGACCCATGAGCCCCAACACCAGGGGCAGGAAGA
>JBFWIG010000317.1:0-3013 GCA_050256115.1 Bacteroidales bacterium
TTCTCGCGCAGGGTGCCATCCACAAAAACCGGATCCTGGGGCAGGTAACCCAGTTTGCTTTGCCATAGGGGGAGCAGTGAGCTGCTAAGAGGTTTATCATCAATATATAGCTGCTTTTCGAAGGCGCCGTGCAGGCCGGCAAGGATATCTATCAGGGTGGTCTTTCCGCAGCCCGAAGCACCCATAATGCCGGTTAGGGCGTGAGCCGGAATGGTTGTCGAAAAGTGGTTGAATAGGTTCGGCTGTCCATTGTAGCCGAAGGATAGATTATTGATGGAGAGATGTTTACTTAGGCTGATGCTGCCTTGCGGAGGCGTAGATTCTATCTCCTTCTCAGGCATGGACCTGTCCATTTGCAGTACCATTTTTGTTGAGCTTACATTCGAAATCAGTTGGTTCAGATCGGAATGGATGGCCATGAACTGAGGGAATATTCTGCCAAAGAGCAGGATCAACACAAACAGGGTGGTAAAGGGAAGTTCAAACCAGACCACTTCGGCATAGACCACACCCGATAGCACAAGCAATCCGGCCAGGGTGAAGAGCAGTTGGGGAACCGACCGGTTCAGCGTTTGTTGGTTCTGCCAGGTGAGTAGCATTTGGCTTGTCTTTACAAACTTTTTGAAGTAAAAGGATTCAGAATGGTGAACCTTTGCCAGTTTTACGGTACTCCAGAAGTCGTCGATATGCTTCAGCATGCCCCGGAAGGCAAGGTTGTTTTTGTTGCCCAACTGTAAAGAGGTGTGCAGATATCCCCGTAACAGCAAAAAGAGAAGGATTCCGGTACTCGCCACAAACAGGGTGAAGGATACCGAAACAGTGGCTGCCAGCGCAACGTGTACCCCTACAAAGATAATTTTGGTGGCAAGGCCCAAATAATGGTAGTAGTAGAGGCTCATCTTCGGAATCTCGGAGGTAAGCACCTGAAGATGGCTGAACTTGCTCTTTTCGTGCAGAAAATGCCAATCGGCACCCAGCATTTTTTTGTAGAGCCGTTTCCGGATCTCGAACGAGAACGCTTGCTGATACGACGACTGATACACCGATTGTAAATAGTGTAAGAGTGCAATGGCAATGAGGCAACAGGCAAACAGCAGCAATACCGATCCAATGGAGAGACCCAGGCCTGTTTGCTCCATAAAGCGGTTTAACGTTTCTACCCATCGGCCTCCGGTTTGTTGTGCCGCCTCCGGATTCAATAGATTAAGCAAGGGAATCAGTAGTAGAATGGAGATGCCTTGGTTAAAGCCTAAAAACAGGGTAATCAGAAAGAGCGTGAGCAGACGCCTGGGGTTGTGTTGGAAAAAGATAGAGAAACTTTTGAGCAGAAACAGGTTGTTATTCATTGAAGGTATAAGGGTGCATTACAAGAATTGTGGTTGGGCTGGAACGGAGAGAACCGGGAGAACGAAGCGGGTGAAGCGGGTGAAGCAGGTGAAAAATTTTCATAGCACAAGGTACGAACTTTCGTCGATTGTGCGGGGCTTTGGGCAGAATGTGTACCTTTAGGGTCGTTTCAGTTTTAGGGTTGTTTCAGCTTTAGGGTCGTTTCTGCCCGTTTGTGCCGTCTTATCTTTTTGTTTATGCAGTTTACATTTCCTGTCGATGCCGTTGAGGTTACGGTGGCATCGGGTGAGGTGACGCCGTTACTTCTCCCTGAATTGTCTCGAAGATATTTGCAAATATCTGAGAAAGAAGCAATTATTCATGTTGCTAATGTGGCTTCGTACAAGGTTTCGAATGGTAATCGGGTGGAGGTGTTTCCTTGCAAACAGACCGATCCGGCCTCTATTCAGCTTTTTTTGAACGGTTCGGCGCTGGGAGCGATTTTGCATCAGCGGGGCGTGATTCCCTTCCATGGCAGTTCGTTTGTGTGGAACGGGACGGGGGTGATGATTTGTGGTGGTTCGGGAGCCGGAAAGTCGTCGGTAGCCACCGCCTTTTGTCGGCAGGGAGCCCGATTGATTAACGATGATGTGACCCCTGTGCAAATCGTTGGGGCCGAACCGATGCTCGTTCCTATCCGCACCCGGATGAAACTGTGGGACGATACCCTGAGCACTCTGCAGTTGGAGGCGGTTAGTAAAGAGCGGATCCGCCCTCAACTTACTAAATATTACATTGATCTGCCCGATACCTGCCAATCGGAGCACCCCCTGCAATATCTCTTTATTTTAGAGACACACCAAAAGGAGAGCCTTCCGATATCCGTACTCTCCGGAGTGGAGAAGTTTAATGCGCTGCGCATGCAGATCTATCGCAAACTCTATCTCAAAGGGATGCCCCGAACGGCGCAACACTATTTTGCGCAGCTTTTTCGGTTGGCATCGAATATCCGTGTTATCAGGGTGGTTCGACCCAAAAACTGTCCGGTGAATGAGGTTGTGCAATCTATTTGCAACGTGTTGGAGGGATGAAGAATATTGTCTGGTTGGTCTCCTATCCCAAATCGGGAAATACCTGGTTTCGGCTCTTTTTGTCGAACTATTGTAAAGGTAGTGCCTCTCCTTTGCCGCCCGACCATCTGGCTTCGGCCCCCATTGCCAGTGGCGCAGGGAGTTTTGAAGAGCACACCGGGCTGAACCCGTTCGAACTGACGCCCGACGAAGTTGATCTCTACCGGGCCGATCTCTATCGGGTACTTTCGGAGGAGAGTGCCGAGACGGGAAGCCCCCTTTATAAAAAGAGCCATGATGCCTATACGCTCAATAGCCTCGGAGAGCCCTTGTTCCCGGAAGATGTCAGTAAATGTGCGCTCTATATTGTACGTAATCCTTTAGATGTGTGCGTGTCGTATGCCAATCACAACGGATCGCAAATAGATGGGTATGCCAGGCAGATCAATAACGAAGAGATAGCCATTGCGGGTTATCGATCCGGTCAATTGCGACAAAAATTGTTGTCGTGGAAGAGCCATGTAAAGAGCTGGCAGGAGCAGACCCGGATTCCTCTCTTTACCATCCGGTACGAAGATATGTTGCTGCGAGGCATGGAGACCTTTAGCGCGGCGCTC
>JBFWIG010000318.1:0-3012 GCA_050256115.1 Bacteroidales bacterium
ATACACCTCTTCTACACTCAGCAGTCGTAAACTGTCGATGGTTTGCTTTTGGTCCCACGGGCATTTGGTTCTCAGCTCATCCATGATTTCCAGGAGCCTGCGGAAAGCCTCTACATTTCTATCCATTTAAAAGATCTGTTTGTGAAAAAGGACAATAGTCAAAACGAATAAGCCGCCCCATCCGTGAACCCACTCCGAACAGAACCGGCTGTTTCGGAGTCACTTCAACAGAGGGGCGGCCTGTTCGGCCTCTCTTCTACCCTTAGAATGCGGTGATTATCCGGATAAATTTATCGGCTACAAGCGAAGCACCTCCGATAAGACCTCCGTCGACATCGGGATTGGCAAAAAGCTCGGCGGCATTGTTTTCGTTACAACTACCCCCGTAAAGAATCGAGCAGTTTTCGGCCACCTCGCTGCCATACTGTTCGGCTACAGTATTACGGATAAACCGGTGCATCTCCTGTGCCTGTGCACTTGTGGCGGTCTTGCCGGTGCCAATGGCCCAAACAGGCTCATAAGCCAGGACAATTTTCCCGAAGGCATCGGCAGATAGCGAGAAGAGCCCATCAGTAAGTTGTCTTTTAACCACTTCGAAGTGGATATTGCTCTCTCTTTCGGAAAGAACCTCTCCAATACAGAAGATAGGCTTTAACCCGTTTTCCAGTGCGATTTGCACCTTCTTGTTCAGAATAGCATCGGTTTCGCCATAATAGCTCCTGCGCTCCGAATGGCCAAGAATAACATAGGTTGCGCCGGTACTTTTAACCATGGCAGCCGATACCTCACCGGTGTAAGCTCCCGAAACTTCGGCAGCAGCATTCTGAGCGGCAACCGAGATCTCCCCGCCGGCCAATTTAGATACTTCGGTAAGATGAATAAAGGGGGTTCCCAAAATGACCTCACATTTCAACGGAGCTGCTTCGGCCACCCGTGCTTTGACCTCGCCGGCCAACTGCAAACCCTCTTCGAGGGTTTTGTTCATTTTCCAGTTCCCTGCTACAATATTTTTACGCATAGTTCAATAATTGATGAAATTCGAAACAATAAGTGGGGCAAAGGTAAGTAAATGCTTTAGAAAAAGAGTCGATGCCGAGGGTGTTCTTTCCGCTTTTTACGGCTTACCGCCAACGCTATCCCTATCAACAATCCGCAACAGAACAACACGCCCATAACAGACCGCGCGTTCATAGCGCGATATTTGCGCAAGGCGTCGGCTGTGGGATTGGTGCCAAATTCGCTGATCCGGGGCAGATCGTTTTTATGCCATTTGTTGAGTACCACACCGCTGCCTAACAGGATAAGTCCGGGATTAGAACGGATCATGGTGCGAAGTGTCCGTCTGTCGGCCGTCAGAAGGCGAAAATTGTCCTCTTCACGGGCAGAGAAATCGCGGATCTCGTTAGGCGCCGAGGAGGTGAGCAGGAAAAAATCGATGCCGTTTATTTCGGCATAATCGCGATACGATTTTGCCTCTTCCATATACCCCGAACTGATGCGCGAAAGATCTTCTGCCACAAAAAGCAGTACATAACCGCCGTTGAGCACAGAATCGGTCTTCTCAACGCCATCGGCATCGGCAATATAAAAATCGAGCAGCGGATTATCGGGCGAAGGGGTGAACCCCGGGGTGGTGCGGGTCTCGACAAATCGCCAACTGCTGTCGGGGAGCGACTCTGCCGGGAAGGGTTGGCGTTCGCCATTTTTTTCGTAGATGTAATGGGTTGTGGTAACAGCCGCCACCTCTTCCCGGCCTTCGAAGTAAATGCCATAAAGGTCGGCACCCACGTGATAGGGTCTGAAATCGAAAAGTGGGAGATGGCTTATGTTTCGTACGGAAAAGCCCAGCCCCAAGAGTACAAACAACAGAACCCAACCTGCATCGATCGGTTCGGGTCGGCGTGTATCGAGCGTGCGGCGATGGATAAACAGTAGGCCGGTAAAGAGGATTAATCCCAGATTTTTAAAGAAGGTGACCCAGTTAGAAAGCACGATGGCATCGCCAAAACAACCACAGTCGGATACCGGATTGGTAAGGGCAATCCAAAGGGTTAATAGGGTAAAAAAGCCTGAGAGAACCATTGTCACAGTGGCAATCACCTTCAGGAAGAGGCCGGCAAGAAGGGTAGCACCCAGTACCATTTCGGCAACCGAGAGAGATATAGCGAGGGGGAGAGATACGATATCGAGGCCCGACATCCCGAAGGCCATCAGATAATCCTCAATTTTATAAGCACTTCCCCAGGGATCAACAGCTTTTAAAAGGCCCGAGAAGAGAAAGAGAAGCCCCGGAATAAGACGGGCCGGGAGCAATAGATGTTGTAACAGTCTCTGGTTCATTTTAGAAAATGATAAGAGGTGAGTGTTTCGAGTACCTTCGCGAAAATCGCGTCGGGGGGAAGGATGTTCTGCGCATCAGCGTCGGTACAGCTAATTTTTTCGAAATGAGGATCTTTTTCCTGAAGAAGATAGATCTTTCGTACCCGTTCCTGGAAGGAGAGATCCTCTTCGTGGATATCGCGCTGACCGTCAAGATAGGCTCTGTCGCTGCCCGATCTTACAGAGGTGAGATTTTTACGTGTAAATGCAAAAGGGACATCCAGGAAGAGAGTCAGGTCGGGTCGGGGGAGGCCGTAATAGTTGTATTCGAGGTGAAGTATCCAGTTGCGCAAACGTTCTGCCGCTTCGGCATCGGGCGTTTTGGCACATTGATAAGCAATGTTGGAGTAGACATATCGGTCGAGCAACAGGATATAGCCCTCGGCCAACCACTGTTCGAATAACCGTTTACAATCGGCCCGGTCGGCAGCGTAGAGGGTGGCTACCAGATAGGGGTTAACCTGATCTATTTCGCCCAGTTCGCCCCGCAGAAATCGGGCTATCAACTCGCCAAAAATCGACTGTTCGAGCCTTGGGAAATGGATATATTTGTAGGGAATCGCTTTGTGTTCGAAATAGCGGCGAAGTCTCTCTACCTGGGTCGATTTTCCGGAGCCGTCGAGCCCCTCCATT
>JBFWIG010000319.1:0-3009 GCA_050256115.1 Bacteroidales bacterium
CTTAAGCTATTTGTGACGCGACGCAAGGATGGCTGCTACATCGTTGAGCGAGAACCCTTTGGCCGTTAAGAGCACAATGTAATGATACATCAGATCGGCGCATTCGTTCAGGAATAAATCGTCGTTGTTGTCTTTTGCCTCTATAACAACCTCAACGGCCTCCTCACCCACCTTTTGCGCCATTTTATTGATACCGCGCGAAAAGAGTTTGGTGGTGTATGAACCCTCAGGCATATCCTCTTTCCGTTTTTGAATAAACTTCTGGAGATAATCCAGAAAAGCAATTCCCTCGCGGTTCAGTTCGTTAAAACAGGTATCCTGACCGGTATGGCAGACGGGCCCCCTGGGCCTGGCTTTTATTAACAGGGTATCGGCATCGCAATCAACCAGAATCTGTTCCACTTCCAGAAAATTACCGCTCTCCTCCCCCTTGGTCCAAAGGCGGTTGCGAGTGCGACTGTAAAAGGTGACCATCCCTGAATCGACAGTTTTCCGGTACGCCTCACGGTTCATAAAACCCACCATTAACACCTTAGATGTCAATGCATCCTGAATAACGGCAGGAATAAGGCCGTCGAGTTTTTCGAAATCAAGTTCCATAATGAGTCTATTATAATCTGCTGCCAAATATGAGCGAACCTAAAGGGTTGGGCGAACGGGAATGCCCTGCGAAGCAAGATATGCCTTAAGTGCAGGAATGGCAATTTCTCCAAAGTGAAAGATGCTGGCAGCGAGTGCAGCATCGGCCTTGCCCAACAAGAAGGCATCGCGAATATGTTCCATAGAACCGGCTCCGCCCGACGCAATCACCGGAATAGTAAGCGCATCGGCCAAAGCGGCAAGTGCGTCATTAGGATAACCCTCCTTCACGCCATCGTGCAACATACTGGTAAATAAAATCTCGCCGGCACCCCTCGACTCTGCCTCACGAGCCCAAGCCACCAACTCACGGTCGGTACGAATACGTCCCCCGTTCAGATAGCAGAGCCACTGGTTGTCGGTAGGGTTGGCATCGATAGCCACCACACATACCTGATTGCCAAAATGCGATGAGATCTCATCAATCAAACCGGGATTCCGAAGGGCAGCCGAGTTAATAGAGATCTTATCGGCACCTGCCTCCAGCATTCGCTCCACATCCTTCAATCCGCCAATTCCCCCGCCAACCGTAAAGGGAATATCGAGGCGCGCAGCCACACGCTTTACCGTATCGGTAAAGGTTTTTCGGCCCTCGTGCGAAGCAGTAATATCGAGAAACACGAGCTCATCGGCACCCTGCTTGCTATAGAAAGCGCCCAGTTCAACCGGATCGCCCACCTCGCGGAGGTTTACAAAATTTGTTCCTTTAACGGTCATGCCGTCTTTCACATCCAGACAGGGGATAATCCGTTTTGCCAACATAGCATTACTCTTTAGTTTCCGGACATCCATCCGGCAATTTGGGTTAATGTTAGTTTTCCTTCGTAGATAGCCTTACCGGTAATCGCCGCAGGCACAGCAGATTCATGAAGCGTCTCTATATCCGATAACTGACTTACCCCACCGCTGGCAATCAAAAAGAGGCCGGGGAACTGCGTCAAAATCCTTTTGTAGAGATCGACAGATGGCCCCTCCATCATCCCGTCGCGCGAAATATCGGTACAAATCACCTTGGTAATGCCGGCTTTTATATACCGATCTAAAAAGGGGAAGAGCGATAACGGGGTTACCTCCTGCCATCCGCTCACCGCAATCAGCTCCTCCTTCACATCGGCACCCAAAATAATACGGTCGGGGCCATAACTCTCTATCCACGACAAAAAGGTATCGGGATCCTTTACGGCAATACTTCCGCCCGTTACCATAGCGGCACCGCTCTCAAAGGCAATACGCAAATCGTCGGCGCGCTTCAAGCCGCCTCCAAAATCGACCACCAATGGTGTTTTTGAGGCAATCGCCTCCAAAACCTTATGGTTTACAATATGCTGAGCCTTAGCTCCGTCGAGATCAACCAAATGGAGCCTTCTGATACCGGCATCGGCAAAACGAAGCGCCATCTCCACGGGATTATCGGCATAGATCACCTTACGTTGATAATCGCCCTGCGAAAGGCGGACACATTTTCCATCGATTAAATCGATAGCCGGAATAATTTCGGTTCGTAGAACGGACATGAAAAAGGTTAAAAGGCTAAAAAATTGGATAAGATTTTTGCGCCCGTCTCTCCACTTTTTTCAGGGTGAAATTGAACAGCAAAAAAATTATCTTTCTGCAAAACCGCACTAAAAGGTTCAATATAGTGCGTAATCCCGGTGGTATGCGGCCCCACCTCCGGAGCATAGCTATGCACATAATAGAGATAGGGCAACGATTCAATCCCTGTAAACAGCGGCGAAGAGATATCCTCAAGAAGATTCCAGCCCATGTGGGGCACTTTATGGGTATTCCCACATGGGCGGAACTTCAAAACCTTCTCAGAAAAAATCCCCAAACAGGGCGTATTTCCCTCTTCCGAATGGCTGCACATCAACTGCATTCCGATACAGATTCCCAACACGGGTTGCTGCAAACTGCAAATCACCTCATCCAACCCATGCAAGCGCAAATAGGCCATCGTGGTACCTGCCTCACCCACACCCGGAAAGATAACCTTATCGGCCTGTCGGATCCGATTGTGATTGCCGGTAACCTCGGCCTCTACCCCTAAGCGCTTAAGGGCATAGACCACAGAAAAAATATTACCGGCATTATACTTTACCACCACAACCTTCATACAGCACAGAACAAAAAAGGTGAAACGAAAACCCAAACAGGAACGAAAAGAGAATCAACAAAAAAGAGAGAAAAAACTAGAAGGCAGCCGTTACAACAGGCGACAAGTTATTACGCATAGCCGCAACACCTTCGGCTGTAAGTTCGGCCTCAACACTGTTATTGTCGGGCAGGAACATCATTACCTTACGAGAGTTGAGACGTTTCATAATTTTGGTTTCGCCCTCACTGGTAACAGCAGACCAAACCTCAGTTTCG
>JBFWIG010000320.1:0-2977 GCA_050256115.1 Bacteroidales bacterium
CACTACAGTGCTTCAAATCGCTCAAGCGATTTGAGTGCTCAAGTGCAGTAAAAAGTGCCCTTCGATGCACCAGAGCACCTGCGCGTCAGCGCACATTCACCATTTACCATTTACCATTTATTTGCAGCGCGAAGCGCAGCACTCGAAGCGCATTTGCGCTTCGATGCACCAGAGCACTATAGTATTTGCTCAGCGCGAAGCGCTGCGCACTAAAACCTTGGTGTATAGAAATGGCAATAGGGTTGCGTGCCTTTCTTTTCGTAGTAATCCTGATGATAGGTTTCGGCCGGCCAGAAGGGAGCCACGGGTAGAAGTTGTGTGGCTACTTTGAGGCCTTTTGTTTTCAGCATACCGATCAGTTTCTCGGCGGTTTGCTTTTGCTTCTCATCTTTGTAAAAGAGTGCCGACAGGTACTGTTGGCCTAAATCGGGTCCCTGCCCATTGGTTTGAGTGGGGTCGTGAATCTCGAAAAAGAGACGTGCTAATGTTTCGTACGAAACCACTGATGGGTTAAACGTAACCTTAACCACCTCAAGATGGCCTGTGGTTCCGGTACATACCTCAGCATAGGTGGGATTTTGTGTGCGTCCGCCGCTATATCCCGATTCCACACTAATCACACCCGGCTGTTTTTGCATCAGATGCTCCACTCCCCAAAAACAGCCACCGGCAAAGATGGCCTCCTCTGTCTCCTTTTCTTTATCGGCCACCCGGTTTGGGCTCTCTGTGGGGGAGGTGATCGGTGCCAAAGGCGACGCCAAAGACGATGCCAAAGGCGACGCCAAAGGCACAAACTCGAGCGAGGCCGAATTGACACAGTGCCGATGATTTTTGGGGGTAAAACCCTCGCCGGTAAAGAGGTGGCCCAAATGACCTCCGCATTTGGCACAGAGAATCTCCGTCCGACGGCCATCGGCATCGGGTGCAGTAGTCACCGCACCGGGAATGGCATCGTCGAAACTGGGCCATCCACATCCCGCATCGAACTTTGCATCCGATACAAACAACTGCGCCCCGCACTGCCTGCAATGATAGCTGCCTGCCTCGAAAGTATCCCAAAAGGCACCGGAGAAGGGGCGTTCCGTGCCCTTATCAATCATAATGCTCCTCTCAAAAGGAGAAAGTGCTTTTTTCATAGTCTGACCATTTAGCAATAGCGAAGATAACAAACCCGCAATCACCATAACCCTCCAAATGATTCCAGAATTCATATCCATAGTTTTTTCATAATAAACAACCCACCCTCACCCATTGTTCTCAACTCCAATCCACATCCGTCATTTCTTGCTCCAAAATAAAGAAGTTCCTATATTTGATCCCCGAAACGCCATATCACCTTATGACATCGTCACATCATCACATCTTCAAATTATCACATCATCACATCTTCAAATTATCACATTATCACATCATCACATTACCGTTTCACCCCCGCGCAGCGCAGCACCAGAGCACTCGAAGCGCAAATGCGCTTCGATACACCAGAGCACTCGCGCGAAGCGCATTAATCATTCACCATTTGCGCGCAGCGCACAACCATTAATCACTCACCATTTGCGCGCAGCGCACAACCATTAACCATTCACCATGCGCCCCTCCCTTCTCCTTTTCATCGTTTTCCTCCTCGTTTCCTGTTCGCCTGCTCCCAAAGCCACCCGTTTGCCTAATGGTGTGGTGGTATCGGTTTCGGATCGAAACCAAAAGGGGGGCCGTTTGGTGAGAGCACAAATTTTCACCGACGATATTGTGCGGATCAGCGCCATTCCGGGCGACAGCTTCCCCTCCGATAACAGCCTTGCTTCGGCACTGGCTCTGCCCGATTCCTTCCCTTTTCAATACGAGGAGAGCAGCGAGGAGGTTACCCTCTCTACCCGCAGAGTTACTGTGAAGATTAAAAAAGCGAGCGGCGAGGTGGGCTTTTTCGATGCATCGGGCAGATTACTGCTGCGTGAACAGAAGGGCGGCGGAAAATGGTTCGAACCCATCGAAGTGGAAGGCACCAAAGGGTACTCTTTGCGTCAGGTGTTTGAATCGCCCGAGGATGAGGCTTTTTACGGATTGGGGCAACACCAGTCGGACGAGTTTAACTACAAGGGTCGCAATGAGGTGCTTTTTCAGTACAACACCAAGGTAGCGGTTCCCTTTATACAGTCGAGCCGGCAGTATGGATTGCTCTGGGACAACTACTCCCTTACCCGCTGTGGCAACCCCTCCCAACCGGGCGAAATTTCGCAATTTACCCTCTTCGACGAAACAGGGCAGGAGGGGGCCCTCACAGCTACCTACTATACACGGGGCGACACCTCGAAGGTATTTGTAAAGCGACCCGAAACCGAGATCGATTACGAAAACCTCGAAACCGTAAAACGGTTTCCGGAACGCTTCAATATGGGTAACTCACTCATTACCTGGACCGGATCCATTTCGCCCAAAGAGAGCGGCCTTTTCAACTTCCTGCTCTACTATGCTGGCTACACAAAGCTCTTTATCGACGGAAAAGAGGTGGTGCCCGAGCGCTGGAGAACGGCCTGGAATCCCAATACCTACAAATTCTGGCTTTCGCTGGAAAAGGGCAAAAAATATGATTTCCGTCTGGAGTGGAAACCCGATGGCGGCACCTCCTACATTGGCGTGAAGAGCTATGCAGCGGTCCATCCCGCCGAACAACAGCGGTTGTCGTTCTGGTCGGAGATGGGTAATATGGTGGATTACTATTTTATGTATGGCGAGACCCCCGACCGGGTGATAGGTGCCTACCGCACCCTAACCGGGAAATCGCAAATTATGCCCAAATGGGCCATGGGATACTGGCAAAGCCGCGAACGGTACAAAACCGCCGGAGAGCTGCTTGATGTAGTGGCCCAATACCGCGAAAAGCGGATTCCTCTCGACAACATTGTGCTCGACTGGTCCTATTGGAAAGAGGATGCCTGGGGAAGTCATGAGTTCGACCCCTCCCGTTTTGCCGACCCTGCAG
>JBFWIG010000321.1:0-2970 GCA_050256115.1 Bacteroidales bacterium
GCAGAAGGGGCTGCCGGAGCCCTTCTACGAAGAGGTTTCTCGTGCCATGTGGGGCTACCTTTCCGATAAACTGTCGATCCCCACTTCCGAACTGTCGCGCCAAAAAGCAGTTGAGTCGCTTCAAAAACTGGGTGTCGACCAATTGCTTATCGACGAAGTGGTTCAATGGCTGGATGCCTGCGAGTATGCGCGATACGCCCCTTCGGCAACCCGCATGGAGATGCACGAACTCTATAAAGCCGCAGGGCTCTTAATCGGAAAGATGCAGATGGCAATCCGTGAAATCATGAAACGTAAATCATAATGAAACCGCTATTCCCGATTCTGTTTCTTTTTTTCTCTTTTGTGTGGGTTGGGGCATCGGCCTCTTCTCCTCTCGAAGAGGAGCCGGCCTTTTCCTATTCGGTAGCCAACGAATCGTACCGAAATGGTGATTTTGCTAAGGCTGCCGACGAGTATCAACGCATTATAGATGCCGGATGGGCATCGGCCGATCTCTATTTTAATATGGGGAATGCCTGCCAAAAACTTCATCGAAGAGCGGAGGCTATTCTCTACTATGAAAGGGCGCTTCGGCTTCGCCCTAACGACGAAGATATCCGCTACAATCTCGAATGGGTCTCTTCGCAGGTAAAAGAGCCTACAGAAACCCTTCCTGAGCTCTTTATAGTGAGATGGGCACACTCTCTGCGCAATCTCCTCCCGGAGCAAGGTTGGGCAGTTTTGGTGATTGTTTGCCTGCTTTTACTGCTGGGCACTGTCTGGGGTTACCTGTTTTTGCAGCAACGTTTTCTGAAAAAAGCATCCTTTTCCCTTTCTGTACTCTTTGCCTCCATGCTAGTGGTATCGGTTATTGCCGGATCATCAAGAAAAGCCTGGATGAACAATCGCACGGAAGCTGTGGTTAAAACCGAAAAACTCACCGTCTATAGCGCCCCCGACCAGAATAGCACACAACTATTCCTGATTTTCGAAGGAATTCGTGTAAATATTCTCGACCAAGTGGGCGATTGGCGTGAAATCCGATTACCCGACGGGAATAAAGGATGGATTAGGGTGTCGGACATTTTAGTAATCTAATATTGGAAACCGAACTTACTTTTCTGGGTACCGGTACTTCTCAGGGAGTTCCGGTTATAGCCTGTCCCTGCAGGGTGTGTGCATCTGTCGATAAGCGCGATCACCGATTGCGCGCTTCGGTGTGGATCCGATCAAAAGGGTTGTCGGTGGTAATCGATGCCGGTCCCGACTTTCGCTATCAAATGCTGCGAGCAGGGGTCTCTGCCTTAGATGCCATTCTGGTAACACATGCCCATCGTGATCATATTGCCGGACTCGATGATATTAGGGCCTATAACTATGTGCAACAAAAACCTATGGATATTTACGCCGAGCCCTTTGTGCAGGAGGCGCTTCGCAACGACTATTCGTACGTGTTTAAAGAGACAAAATATCCCGGCATTCCTGAGATTCGCCTTCACAACATTGATCCGGCGCACCTCTTTAGCGTGGGTGTCTTGCAATTCCAGCCAATTCGGGTTATGCATATGAACTTGCCGGTCTTAGGATTCCGACTGAATGGTCTGGCTTATATTACCGATGCAAGTGCCATTTCGGAGGCGGAGATGGAGAAACTGAACGGTTTGGATGTGTTGGTTATTAATGCATTGAGAAAAAAAGAGCATATCTCGCACTTTACGTTGGCGCAAAGCCTCGATGTGATTAAGCGGGTAAAGCCGAAACGAGCCTACCTTACACATCTCAGCCATCAGATTGGACTACATGCCGATCTGCAAAGAGAGTTGCCACAGGGGGTTTATGCTGCTTACGATGGTTTAACCGTTGTGGTTTGAAGCTGCCATCAGGTTGCGTACAACCACCGAGGCACACCAACAACCAAAAAGGGGAGGAAGATAGGAGAGGGTGCCCGTAATCGAAAGCTTGTTTTGCTCGCCCTCAGCCGCCACTACACTTTCGACGTTTACCGGCTCCGCAGAAAAAATTACGTCGAAACCCGTCTCAATGCCCATTCTGCGTAATCGCTTACGAAGCACACTGGCCAATCGGCATTGGTAAGATTTCGAAATATCAGCACACCGAATCTGAGAGGGATCACTTTTGCCACCGGCTCCCATCGAACTGACCACCCGGTTTCCTGCCTGTAACGCATGGAAGAGCAAAAAACTTTTGGGCGATAAGGTGTCGATGCAATCTACCACATAATCGTATTTTCGGCTGGCCAATTGCTGCAAGGGCTCATCGCGCAGATAGTCGGAACAGACGGTTAATCGTAATTCGGGATTGATATCGAGGAGGCGTGAGGCCATCACTTCCGCTTTTTTCATTCCGGTTGTGCTTACCAGGGCAGCCAGTTGTCGATTTCGGTTTCCGGGTTGAACCACATCTCCATCGACAATGGTCATTTCACCAACTCCTGCCCTGCAGATCATCTCGGCAGCATAGGCTCCAACGCCACCCAACCCCACTACCAGTACATGTGCCTTATGTAAGCGCCCGACGGCCTCTTCGCCGGCCATTAGCAGCGTTCGCTCCTGCCATTGAGGGAATGAACCAAACATAGTCTGCAATTATTCAATCATTTTTCGGAATGTTTCCTCGTCCAGGATCGGAATTCCAAGGCTTTCGGCCTTTTTTCGTTTTTCGGGACCCATATTGTCGCCAGCCAACAGATAATCGGTTTTTGCCGATACCGAACCGGTATTCCGCCCCCCGTGAAGTTCGATAAGTTGTTTAATCTCACTGCGCGAAACAGAGAAAGTGCCACTGACAACCACACTTTTTCCTGTTAAGGCAGCTCCAGCCGCCAGTAACGGCTCCTCACGCAGAGAAAATTGCAACCCATACCCTTTAAGACGTTCAATCTCTACCAGATTTTCGGGTTCGGAAAAATAACTTTGAACCGATGTGGCAATCTTTTCGCCAATCTCTTCTACCGAGATCGGAAGAGCA
>JBFWIG010000322.1:0-2947 GCA_050256115.1 Bacteroidales bacterium
TTCCGAAATACATTTCGCAAAGTCGGGCTCTCTTTGCCTGCTAAATTCTCGGGTTGTTCTGTTCGCTGGCCATTGTGCTGGTTCCGGGTTCTATCTCCATCTGGTTTGTGGCGTTGCTGGGTTTGGCAAATTCGCTGATGTGGCCGGCTATCTGGCCTCTGGCGATGTCGGATTTGGGTAAATATACCAAAGTTGGTTCTTCGCTGTTGGTAATGGCCATTGTTGGTGGCGCCATCTTCCCGGTGTTGTATGGTTGGGTATCGGATATCACAGCCAGTATGCAATCGGGCTACTGGATCTGTTTCCCTGCCTATCTGATGATTTTCTATTACGCCTTGGCCGGCCATAAAATCAGATAAAGCAAAAAAGAGGGTACCAAAAAAAAGAAGGAGCGATCATCGATCGCTCCTTCTTTTTATATACGCCTTATCCGTATTATAACTCGTATCGAACAAACACTTCGATGGCCTGATATTCGGCCATGCCCAGTTTGTCGTACAAAACGGCTGTAGCGTGATTGCGGTCTTCTGCTCTCTGCCAGAACTCGCGGCTGTCCGATCCCGGAAACATGGGCCCGTTGTTTTGCGATTTATGTTTGTAGATGGCTTTCCGTTTGGTCATCACCTCCTCGGGGCTCAGGGGAACCGCCATATCTACCTGATCTATATCCCACTCCTGCCATGCTCCGCGGTATAGCCAGATGCGGCATTCAGCAAACCAAGGTTCATTTTTCAGACGGTTCAGCGCCTCCAGAATCACATTCATACAGACCCGATGGGTTCCATGAGGGTCCGAAAGATCGCCGGCAGCGTAGATCTGGTGAGGCTTAACCTCTTGCAGCAACTTCATGGTAATCTCGACATCTTCCTCGCTGATGGGTGCTTTTTGCACGGTACCCGTTTCGTAGAAGGGAAGATCTAGAAAATGGATCTGCGCTTCGGGAATGCCAAAGTAGCGACAGGCAGCTTTCGCCTCACCACGACGAATCGCTCCCTTCATGAGCCTTACCTCCTTGATATCCGGATCGCTGGGATTCTTCTCTTCGAGAAACTCCTTAACACTCAGGTACAGTTTCTGAATGTCGAGCCCTTCGGTCTGGCAAATGAGGCGAAATTCGTTCATGGCATCGAGATTGCTTACCACATCGTCGTCGCTCACTGCAATATTCCCTGAGGTTTGGTAGGCAACATGTACTTCGTGCTGTTGCTGTACTAAACGGGCAAAGGTTCCTCCCATCGAGATCACATCGTCGTCGGGGTGAGGGCTAAAGAGGACTACCCGTTTGGGATAGGGAAGGGCCCTTTCCGGACGGGTAGCGTCGTCGGCATTGGGTTTTCCGCCGGGCCATCCGGAAATAGTGTGCTGCAGATCGTTGAACACCTTAATATTGATAGCGTGGGCAGAGCCCATTTCAACAATCAGATCGCTCATTCCATGATCGTTGTAGTCGCGATCGGTAAGTTTTAAAATCGATTTTCCGGTTGCCTGGCACAACCACACCACCCCTTTTCTGATTAACCGGTCGGTCCAGTTGCATTGTCCCACCAGCCATGGGGTCTTAACCCGGGTAAGTTCCGATGCGGCAGAGTGGTCCAGATAGACCGCCGCATTCATGTGTTGTTGCATAAAGGAGGTGGGAACCGAATCGGTAACCGCCCCTTCTATGGTATTTTTTGCAACCTTTGTTTTCCCCTCTCCCCAGGCCATCATAACCACTCTTTTAGCTTGCAGAATGGTGCGTATGCCAATGGTCACAGCCCTTTGCGGAACATGTTCCATGCCAAAAAAATCGGAGGCAAGTGAGATTCGGGTTTGCGTATCGAGATGCACAACCCGCGTTTGTGAGTTGACCATAGAGCCGGGCTCATTGAAGATTACATGGCCCCCCTTGCCCAAACCCAGCAATTGGATGTCGATACCTCCCAAAGCGGCAATCTGCTGTTCGTATTGATCGCAGTAAGCCGCCATCTGATCGGGAGGAAGGGTGCAGTTGAAGGTGTGGATGTTTTCGGCGGGAATGTCGGTAAGCGAGGCCAGCCGGCGGCGCATATAACCATCCTGACTCTGAATAGCCTGCGCTGAAATGGGATAAAACTCTCCTGCCAGAAATAGATGAACATTTCTAAAACTCAGGGTCCCTTTTTTATACATCGCTACCAGTTCGGCATAGAGCTCCTCCGGCGAAAATCCGGTAACAATACCCAAGACGGAGGGCTTCCCTTCCAAATCACGTTTTTGGATAAGCGAGGCAATCTCTAAGGCTATTTTATGTGAGGCCTCCTCGGCGGTTCCAAAGATGTGGGTTGGAATCTTTTCGTAGCGGGTTGCCCCCTCCGTCCTGGCCGGTTCTTTCCATACGGACTCCTGTTTTAGTCGGTACGTGTAGGTCGGGACAAAGGGTTTTTCCTTTGTCTGTTTCATAGTAAAATCTCCCGAAATGTTTGAATTCGCTGTGGCAAGGCGTGCTACAATTGGTTATTTCCCTGAAGCGAGCGAACGGTTAATCTTCTCAAAATCGGTAGTTTCGCACTTAGCGCTTTTGGCCAGCGCTTCGAGCATCAGATTTACATCGGCCTCGAAAAAGTTCTTTGCAATGTAGCGGATTTGCACATTGGCATAATCTTTTTTCGAGATCAGGGGGAAGAACTCGTAGCGGCTCCCGCTTTTGGCATGACCCACCACCTGCTTCTTCTCGAGCGACCGCAACAGGGAGGCAACTGAGGTATAGACAGGCTTGGGAGCCGGATACGCTTCGATAATATCATAGATAATGGCCCTCTGAACGGTCCATAATACCTGCATTAACTCTTCTTCCGGAAGAGTCATACGCAACATTTGGTTTCGCTTTGTTCTCATAATTAGTGAGTTAAAGTGTGATAAAAGTTGATTGCAAAAACTGTTGCAAGATACGAAAAAAATGCCCTAATAGGTAGAAAAAATGCATCTT
>JBFWIG010000323.1:0-2942 GCA_050256115.1 Bacteroidales bacterium
CTCGTTACAATCAACGGGAAAGATTGGACAGTTCAGGTAAACGGCAACATTTATCGCATAGAAAAACAGGATTTTACTGCCCAAATAGAAGATGTTACGTTGCAATTCGACGCAGTCTATATTCTGATTCACGGTACACCGGGCGAGGATGGGAAGTTACAGGGTTATTTCGAACTGCTCTCTATCCCCTACACAGGTTGCGGAATTCTGGCATCGGCACTTACCTTCAACAAGTACAGTTGTAAAACCTATCTGGAGAAGTTCTCGATTCCTATGGCCAAAGGACTTCTACTCAGGAAGGGCGAACCCGTTAACTCTTCGGAAGTGATAGCACAGGTGGGACTCCCCTGTTTTATTAAACCCAATAACGGGGGATCGAGTTTCGGGGTTTCGAAGATAAAGTCGGAGGCAGAGCTCCTGCCGGCACTAGAGAAGGGCTTTGCCCATGACTCCGAAATCATTGTAGAATCGTATCTTCAGGGCACCGAGATTACCTGCGGGCTGCTGCGAAGGGAGGGAAGTATGTGTGTGTTGCCCATTACCGAGGTGGTACCCGAAACCGAGTTTTTCGATTACGACGCCAAGTATCTGGGGAGATCGCGCGAAATCACGCCGGCTCGCATAGATCCAAAACTCTGGGAGCGGTGCGAACAGCTTTCGTGTGCCATTTACCATGCACTTAATTGCAGAGGCGTAGTGCGTATTGATTATATGATTTGCAATAACGAGCTCTATTTCATGGAGGTAAATACCATCCCCGGCATGACCCGTCAGAGTTTTGTGCCGCAGCAGATTGCTGCCATGGGATGGAATACGCGCGATTTTCTGACCACTATCCTTGAGGAGACCCTATTCACCTCCCGGTAGCCCGAAACGTGCCGGTTTAGCCGGCGGCCTCTTCGAGAGCCATTTCGGCCGCCCATTTATCGATCATGCCAAAGGCAAGAGATTCGAGGCGTTCTCCGGCCGAATAGTTGGCCGGGGCGGTAAATTGTACCCGTTTTTCGTTGAGCAGGGGGGCCACTTTGGCCTCAGCCCCGGGTCGGTACACGGCAATAGCATAGCCACCCTGCTCCTTTACCAACTTCATACAGGGAATATCGGTAGACCCATCGCCAAAATAACTCATGTAGCGGAAAGAGATGCGGCGGTCGGCCACTGCCATGTAGGCGTTGATCCGATGAGCATCCCACTCGTTGAGCTCACCTTTATTTATACGAAAGAGAAATTGCGTTTTGGTGGTGTAGTTCACCGCCAGGGCAGGCCAATTGGCCACGCCATGGGCATCATACATAAACCCGGATGCATAGATTTTGGTAAAATGGGGGCAGATAGCGGTGCCCTCAATCATTTCACGAAGCCCCGATGAAACAATGTAGTGTTCCAACTGAACCCCCTTTTGGAGGGCATATTGGTTCACCCGCACAAACCAGTCGATAACACCGGGGAAGAGCTCTATGCGCGACCCGTAACTCCGGAACGATTCACGAGTGATGCGCAACTCTTTATGATGTGCCTCCCGAACCATCTCGTACATGTAGGCAAGGATGTTGTCGCCCTGTGCATCGCGGGCCCTCTGCTCGGAACGGGCCCAAAACTGTTCGGATTCAAGGCCCAACTGTTCGATAAAGTCATACTCTTGCATGTTTCCTGGCGAGAGAGTTCCGTCGAAATCATAGATAAAGGCGGCTATTGAGGGGCTTTTCATGGGTTATCGAGCTGTTTTACAAAATCTTTCGGAGTGGTTTTAAATTGTTGCAGAAATGATTTGGCAAAGTACGAAGGGCTGTTGAAACCTACAAGCAGGGCCACTTCATTGATGCGGTAGCGACGTTCTGAGAGGAGTTGTGCAGCCCGTTTCAGCCGCATAATGCGAATAAGGTCGTTAGGGGTGAAGCCGGTCATCTGTTTAATCTTGGCAAAGAGACCCGACCGGCTCACACAGAGCGCTTCCGCCATCTGATCGATAGAGAAACCGGCATCGGAAATATGGGCCTCTATCAGGGCATCTACTTTAGCCAGAAATTCGTTATCGGCAGGGTGCGAACCCACGCCCGAAAGACGGGTAAGTGGCATCTCCGCAAAGCGCTTCCGCAGCAACCGCCTCGATTCGATAAGGTTCCATACTTGTGCCTGCAGAAAAGCAGGTGAGAAAGGCTTTTCAACATAGGCATCGGCTCCCGTCTGCAACCCCTCAATTTTCGAGGCCATATCTGTCTTGGCGGTAAGAGCAAGCACCGGGATATGACACCAGAGCAGATTATGTTTAATCTCACGACAGAGGGTTATGCCATCTATCTCGGGCATCATGATGTCGGTAATCACCAGATCAGGGAGCTGCTTTTCGAGTATTGCCAGTGCTTCGGCCCCGTTCGAGGCGGTGAGTACCGTACAATCTGCTTCGAAACCTGAGGCCAGAAAATTGCGCATCTCATCGTCGTCTTCCACAATAAGAAGCGTAACTTGTGTGTCGGTTAGAGGCTGCAGAGACAACTCAACACTTGTTTCGTTGTTTTCCGTCAACGAGCTTTTTGTTTCGTTTTCAATGGCTGGATGAGGGCCCGGGAGCGGCAGTTGCACTTCGAAAGTGGCACCGGGATGGTTGTTGGTAATGTGAAGGCTCCCTTTGTGGGCCTCTACCAACAACTTTACCAATGAGAGTCCGATACCGGCCCCGGTGTGGTCGCTTCCTGAAGCCTGGTAGAAGGGTTTCCAGATCTTCTCACGCTCAGAATCGGGAACGCCTTTGCCGTTGTCGGACACCCGGATGGCAATCCGGTGCTGTTGGGAGAGGTGCGCGCAGCTTATTTCAATACGGGTTTCGGTAAATTTTATGGCATTTCCCACGATATTTCCAACAATATTTTCGAGGTCATCGTCATCGGCATTTAAGAGCGTAAGGTTTTCGGGGATGTTTTTAACGAAATTAATGTTTCGCAAGG
>JBFWIG010000324.1:0-2934 GCA_050256115.1 Bacteroidales bacterium
CGCGTCACAATCGTGGCGCGCTACAATGGTATTATGCAATAGTTGCAATAACTATTGCCGCAATAAGATAGAATTGCAATTAGTTACAGTTGCAACACACTGGTTGTGCCGGTATGCATATTGAGTACCTCCATCTTTAGCTCGGCCGATCCTTTTGAAAATTTGCAGAGTGTGGTTTGCCCCGCTCCAATGGTGTACTTTCCGCCCGTCGATTTAATTTCGTAGGGGATGTCGGACCGGTTGGAAAAATGGTAATAGTCCCACTTCTCGTCCGATCGGAATTTGCGCCACTCTACCGAAGCCAGAAAGAGTGCCTTCAGGTGTTCCGGTTTTCCGGCAAGATGGTGAGTGGAGTAGGCTATGGTGCGGCCGGCAAAGAGTGCCTCTCTGATTCCGGCCTCACTGTGCTCTTTCACAAGCACCAGCGTCATGTTGCGAAAATAGCTGTTGAGATTGATTTCACTTTCTATCAGTCCATGCACGTCGGTGTTGCCGAAGTGGGGAAGATTCTTATCCTTGCACCATTGCACTGCGTAAGGGTAATATTCGCTTCCGTTAAAGACCTCGATGCCGTGAATCTTTCCTGCTTTAAAGAGTTTTTCCTGAAAGGGCCTTATGTAGCAGCTGTCGGTATTCCATCCGGGATGGTTCCATAATATAAAGGCATTTTGTGCAAGCGCTGCGTCGATTGCCGCTTCAGGATCGTCCGTTTTCAGCGGATTGGCATCTTGAATAAACAGTGCGTTAAAGTGCCCGATATCAGGCTGTTGGCGCGTAATCTCGGCCCCCTTAACCAAGATGATACCCAAATCATTGGCTGTCGATTTGGCCAGTTGGTGCGAGGAGTTGAAATCGCCCCCCTTGATGAAATCTTTATGCGGGAGGTATTCAATATGGTCGGTAATGGAGATTACATCGAGGCCTTGGGCCCAGGCTTCCTGTATCCGAACCTGAGGCCATACATTCCCGTCCGAAAAGACCGTATGGGTGTGAAAGTCGCATTTCAACACTTTAAATCCCTGCACATCCGGAATCCGAATGTTGAGCCGTTCGTTGGGCCGTTTTTGTTGAGTGAACTTTACACAATTCAGATCTTGTGCGGTTGCCGAATAGGTGATGAAAAAGGCGGTAAGGAGGAGGAGAATTCGTTTCATATCATAGTGGGATGAGGCGCGGGTAAATGAATGGTTAATGGTTAATGCGCTGGCGCGCGGTGCTATAGTGCTTCGAAGCGCATCGCGCTTCGAGTGCTGCGCTTTGCGCGGTTCTCTGGTGCGCTGGTGCGCTGGTTTGGGGGTTAGTATTGAAAGGGTTTGTTGCCGGCCATGATTTCGCGGGTGGTTTCGTCGAAGGTTACTCTTACCCCGGTGCGGTAGGCTGCGTTGGCCATGGCGCAGGCTATGGCGTGGTTGTAGCCGGCTTCGACAGGGCAGTTGGTGGCGGTATTATTTGCTTTTACGCACTCCATCCAGTTGCGCATGTGGGCTGTGGTGAGCGGGTCGCCGCCGGTGTTGGCTGCTGTGGCTGCGGTGATGTTGGGCAGTTTCGACTCAGGAAGGAGGTTTGCGGTCATGTTCATGGCAGCTGCTTCACTTTTTCCCAGTCCGCCGCCCGGGGTGATGGTGTTGTTGTCGAGGTTAAGGGTTCCTCCGTTCGAGAAGTAGAGCTCTTTGGTACCTCCTGCCGAGTTGCTGAAACGTGAGGAGTAGACCACCTGGAAGCCTTCGGCCGGGTTGTTGAGCGGGCCATAATCGAAAACGGCAGTGAGGGTATCGGCGTTGGTTCTACCATCATTCCACTGGTAGATTCCGCCGTTGGCTGCCACGCTGCGGGGATGCGACAACCCGGTGAACCAGTGAACGGTATCTATCTGGTGGCACATCCATTGTCCGGGGATGCCGGAGGAGAAGGGCCAAAAGAGGCGGTACTCCAAATATTTGCGAGGATCCCACTCCATGTAGGGACGGTTCATCAGGAAGCGGTTCCAGTCGGTATCCTCTTGTCTGATCTCTGCACACAGTTTGGGCAGACGCCAACGCCCGGGCTGATTAACATTCCAGGTCATCTCGGCCATCACAATCTTGCCAAACTTACCGCTTTTGATATATTCGTTGGCTGCATGATAATTGGCTCCGCTGCGTCGTTGCGATCCAATCTGAACCACGATTCCGGCCTCTTTTGCTGCTGAAAGGGCCACCTTGGCATCGGCCATGGTTTCGGCAAAGGGTTTTTCTACGTAGGCGTGTTTTTTTGCACGGGCGGCCTCGGCCAGATGAAGGGCATGCTGAAAGTCGGCCGTGCTGATAATTACGGCATCGACCGAATTGCTGTCGTATAGCGCTTCGTTATTGCGATATAGGGCAACATCCCAGCCGCCTCTCTCTTTGATAATTTTCTTGCCCTCTTCGCGACGACGGCTCCAGATGTCCGAAAGTGCCGCGATTTCGAAACCAAGTTCTTTGGCATTGGCAATAAATCCGGGCAGTAGCGATCCCTTAAAGCGATCGGAAAAACCTACTACGCCAACTCGAATTGTCTCGTTTGCGCCAACTATGCGGTTATAACTTTTAGCACTAAATCCTGGCAAAACCCCTCCAAAAGAGAGGAGGGCGCTTCCTGCAGCTGCCTTCTTTAAAAAATCACGTCTTGTTGTCATAAAAGAGTACGATTTGGGAGGGTTAAGGGTCCTTTGCATGCCGTGTGCGCACACAAATGGATGAGTTACTCGAAACGGAGTAATCAAATTTAGCAACAAAAGAGTGGAAAACAAGCCCATGTAGCCATTATTTTGCCAAGGGGGGATATGCAATCGGTTGCTTTTTTTTCTACCTTTGGTTTTTGTAACATATATAAGGGTGCATTGAGATAACCCCTCTTTTTTTTCATCATACATCAAACTATACGTTATATGAATCTTTCATCGTTGAAGCAATC
>JBFWIG010000325.1:0-2933 GCA_050256115.1 Bacteroidales bacterium
GCGAACACCGCCTCTGTCGCTGATGGTGTCGGCCGAGATCACCGCTTTGTTACCGTTCAGTGCAAGGTAATTGTATCCATCGGGGCTCACGGCAAAGTGGATGGCCTCCTGGCCGGGACCGTTGCCCACAAAATAGGCAAAGAGATAGGCGCTGAAGTTCTCTTTCCGGCTGCAGGCGCTAAAAAGAGTGGCAAACAGGAGAATTGCTACGATTCCGGCAGCGGCAGTGCGGGTAATGAGGGCGGCGGGGTGGGGTTTCATGTATGGTTGAGTAATTAATGGTTAATGGTTAATGGTTAATGGTGAATGGTGAATGGTTAATGGTTAATGCGCTTCGCGCTGGTGCTTTGGTGCTTCGAAGCGCGATGCGCTTCGAGTGCTGCGCTTCGCGCTGGTGCTCTGGTGCTCTGGTGCTCTGGTGCTGCGCCAACGATTGCGCGATGGTTAAACAAAAATGAGAATGGATGGTAAAAATAGGAAAATTAGTGTAAAAACCGGGTGGCGTTATTCGTTTTGTGCCAGTTGGTAGAGGCGTGAGCGGTCTATGATGGTGAATCGGTTGCGTTGCGAGGCTATGATGCCCTCTTTTACCATTTCGCCGATGGTACGAGCCAGTGCGGGTCGGGTTACGCCAAAGCGGTCGGCCAGCTCTTGCTGGCTGTGTTCAATCTCGAAGGCCATGCTTTTTCGGACGGCTGCCACTTCCCATAGGTAACCGGCCATTTTGGTCTGAATGGTGCCAAAGCGCAGAAGGCGAATTTTTGTGGAGAGGAATTTTGAGCGATTTGAGATGGCGGTGAGGAAATTTTGCAGCAGCAGGGCATTCTGTTGCAGCATGGCGGTGAATTTCTCCCTGGGGATGTAGGCCATCTCAACAGCCGTAATGGCTTCTATGTTTACCGGCATCCGGTTGTCGGTGGCATAGAGAAAGGCGGTAGCAATGGCCTGGGGGGCTTCGTGGTCTTCGATGGTTACCATTCGTCCGGTAGGATCGCTCATCTCGCCCCGTACCCGTCCGTCGGCCACAATCATCAGACTCTGACAGCGGTCGCCCTGCCACACAATCCTCTCGCCCTCGTCGTACAATTTACTATAGACATTGTTTGCCAGCAGCAACTCCAGTTGGTCGGGGTCGATACCTTTAAACAGCGGACAGCGCTTGATTTGCTCGCTCATTGACGTATCTTTAAGAAAATTACCCGACAAAAATAGAGAATCTTTCGGGCTTGTAACGTAGGTTACATCTTGGCAGGTTAGCGCACTCTACTTTTGCCGGCAGAATAACAGTAACTTTAACAATAGACCACTATGAGTATGTTTTGTTTTCAATGTCAGGAAACCGCGTTAGGTACCGGTTGTACCGTGAAGGGAGTCTGCGGCAAGGAGCCGCGTACTGCAAAATTAATGGATTTGCTGATGTACCTTACAAAAGGGGTGAGCATCCTCGATCAGCAACTCCGTCAGGCGGGTTCCGAGAATCGAGAGGTTCCCCATTTTGTGCTCGATGCCCTCTTTGTAACCATTACCAATGCCAACTTCGACGATGCCTCTATCGAAAAGCGGATTGCCAAGGCGATTGCCCTAAAGAATACCCTCCGCGGGCAGATTACCCAACTTGGGCTTCCGGTTGCCGATGCCCCCGAAGTGCGCTGCGAACCCACACCGGCTCAGTACGATGAGGTTTCGGAGAAGGTAGGAATTTTACAAGAGGCCGATCCTGATGTCCGTTCCTTAAAAGAGCTGGTTATCTACGGTCTGAAAGGGATGGCCGCCTATGCGCACCACGCCTTTGTGCAGGGCTATAAAGATGCCGACATTCACGATTTTATGGTGAACGCGCTGGCGCAAACCACCCGTACCGACATCAGCGCCGACGCATTGGTGGCTCTTGTCCTCAAAACAGGGGAGTATGGCGTAAAAACCATGGCAATGCTCGATAAGGCCAACACCACCTCGTATGGCCACCCTGAAGTGACAAAGGTAAACATTGGGGTAAGGAGTAACCCGGGTATTCTGGTGAGCGGCCACGATCTGAAAGATCTGGAAGAGCTGTTGGAACAGACCAACGGAACCGGAGTGGATGTTTACACCCACAGCGAGATGCTTCCCGCCCACTACTATCCTGCCTTTAAAAAGTACAGCCACTTTGTGGGTAACTACGGCAACTCTTGGTGGAAACAGCGCGAAGAGTTTGAATCGTTCAGAGGGGTTATTCTCTTTACCACCAACTGTATTGTACCTCCCTTGTCTAAGGCCACCTATACCGACCGTATTTACACCACCGGTGCCACCGGATTAACCGGAGCCCGTCATATCCCCGACAGGCCCGAAGGGGGCAAGAAAGATTTTTCGGCGCTGATTGCCCACGCCAAAGCATGCCAGCCTCCCGTTGAGATTGAAACCGGAACCATCACCGGAGGGTTTGCCCACAACCAGGTAATTGCTCTGGCCGATAAGGTGGTCGATGCCGTGAAGAGTGGTGCCATCAAGAAATTTGTGGTCATGGCCGGTTGCGACGGCAGAATGCGTTCGCGCAACTATTACACCGACTTTGCCTCGGCTCTGCCCAACGACACCGTGATTCTCACCGCCGGTTGCGCCAAATACCGGTACAACAAACTGCCCCTTGGCGATATCGGCGGAATTCCCCGCGTACTCGATGCCGGACAGTGTAACGACAGCTACTCGCTGGCCCTGATTGCCCTACAGCTCAAAGAGATCTTCGGCTTGGCCGATATCAACGAACTGCCCATTGTCTACAACATTGCCTGGTACGAGCAGAAAGCGGTGATTGTGCTGTTGGCCTTGCTCTCGCTGGGTGTGAAGAACATCCACCTCGGGCCCACACTCCCTGCCTACCTCTCGCCCAACGTGGCCACCGTATTGGTAGAGACGTTTAACCTAAGCACCATCTCGAGAGTTGAAGCCGATAT
>JBFWIG010000326.1:0-2885 GCA_050256115.1 Bacteroidales bacterium
TCGGGATGTTGCGTAGAGAGAATATGATTAAACATAGCCTTCTCATAAAAAGCCGCATAGCGTTCGGAAGGGTCGCACCGAAAAAGATCTTCGGTAAGTTTCAACATGTTGTAGGTATTGCATGTCTCAGGCCCCTCAACATCGGTTACAAATTCGGTACAGGCCGCATCACTGGGGAAAAACTCTCTCCGACTGTTACCCCCGATGGCAATGGTGCGGTTTTGGGTAACCGTTTCCCAGAAAAAGCGCCCGGCCTCCACATACTTCTTATCTTTCGAGAGTTCTGCAATTCTCTGAAAACCAACCGCTTTCGGAACCTGTGTGTTGGCATGCTGGTTATCGAGGTTGTCGGTATGACTGGCCATAGCATCGAGTATAGTATTGTGCGAGAATCGTTTAGCCGCAACCAAATACTTTTCGTTTTTCGTCATTTGGAAGGCATCGGCCAGGATTTCGTTCATACCGCCATGCTCGGTTCCCAGCATTGCCTGCATCTGTTGGTCCGAGAGAGCCGAAGTAATGGCAATAGACCAATCGGCCGACTTGAGAAACAGCGTTTTTGCCTCTTCGTTTCCGGTATAGGCCCAGGCATCGCGCAATCCGGCAAAGATCTTATGGACGTTATACCAGGGCACCCATGCACCCCGATATGCGCCGAAGTTGCCCGTTTTCAGATCGGGCCAAATCTTCTTGCCATTGGGTACTCCCCCGATATAGCCGATTCCCCAGTCGGGATTAGCCACTCCATTGGCCTCCTGACAGCGCTTTAACTCGGCAATCATATACTCCATCCTGCGCAGGCACTCCTTATTGCCGGTAGAGGCATAGTTCATGGCCATAGCGGTAAGATAGTGACCCCCGACGTGACCATCGAGGCCGGCCCAATTGGGATAATAGGGTGCCTTGATCTCCAGACCGGCCTCCTTCAGGAAGGGAGCCAGCAGACGATCTACATCGTACGCCAAAAGCGTTTGAATATTCAGGTCGCGGGCATGCTTAAACGGCCCGTCGAGCAACTGCACATCCTGCATCGGGAAGGCATCGGAATACAACTTATCCTGAGCCACGCCCGATTGCAACCACAAACAACAACCCAACAGCGCCACCCACACACGCATTCCAACAACGAACCCACACTTCTCACTTCTTCTCTTCGACATAAACATCCTTATTAACCTCATCATTTACAATCAATTATATTAAAGAATTATCATATAGTGCTCTAATGCTCTGGTGCTCTAAGGCTCTAGTGCTCTAAGGCTCTGGCGCGCGAATGCGCACAGTGCTCTAGTGCTGCGCTTCGCGCAAAAACAGCAGAGATGTTCTCTTTCGCGCTTGCGCGTAAATATCTTTAGAGCACTTGAAGCGCAGAGCGCTTCGATGCACCAGAGCACTGCGCGCCAGCGCATTAACCATTTACCATTAACCATTTGCGCGAAGGCGCCTCGCGCCCCAGCGCACAATATATTACTTAAACAGTTTCGGCACAAATTCATTCAACGCTCTCCGCCAGGTAAGCCATTCATGGGCAGTTCCCTGCGATTCGTGAAATACGATATTCTTGATTCCGTGTGCCTGCAGCTGTTCAACCTGGGCTTTGGGGCTGTTCTCTTCGGTTCCGGTGCTGATAAAGAGCAGGTTCATCTGTTTGTTAAAGGCATCGGCATCTTTAAAAACACCATTAAATGCATCAACAACGCTGCCGTTACCGCGAGAGAAGAAACCACTAAAGGTACCCATCCAGGCAAATTTATCCATATTGGCAAAAACCGTCGAGGTAGTTTGTGCACCCCCTCTCGAAAGACCGGCCATTGCCCGCTTTTGACGATCGGTATAGGTGCGGAAGCTCTTGTCGATGTAGGGAATCAGGTTCTGGGCAAAAATCTGGGTAACATCGCCCGAAGCTCTTCTCACATCCGGATTGGTTTTAATATCGCCGCTGGGCATCACAACAATCATCGGAACCGCTTTTCCGGCGGCAATCAGGCCATCCATAATATTGGCCATCTGCCCTTGGTTAGACCAACCATTTTCATCCTCGCCCCATCCGTGAACCAGATAGAGAACCGGGTATTTCTTGGTGGGGTTCTGCTCATACTCTGCAGGCACATAGACATTGATATGACGTTCCATCCCGTTAATCTCAGACCAGTAATAGATGGAGCGAACCTGTCCGTGAGCGATATTCTTGTTGAACCGATAGTAGTTGCCTTCGGGCCCTTCGGGAACCTCAACCCCCGACGACTCCCAATTGCTGCCAAAAAAGGCCTCGCTATTTCTGTCCATCACAGCCACACCATCAATTAAAATGGCATAATAGTGGAAACCCACCACCTGCGGATCAGAAACACAACTCCAGACGCCCTTCTCGTCTTTCACCATATCGTACTTTTTATTGCAAAGATCAACCTGCACCTTTTGCGCAGTAGGTGCATTAACGCGAAACATCACCTGACGCGTCTCCGCATTCACCGCCGGATAGGGCGACAAAAAAGTATTCGTCGCTGAGGGCTTGTAGCCGGCCGGCAGCGCTTCTGCCTGTTGCCCACCCATAATCCCGGCAAATTGCGCCGAAGCCGCGCTGCACAGCAGTAAGGCGGCCAAAAAAACAAACATTTTCTTCATAGTAGTAAGTAGGTAGTAATGGTTAATGGTGAATGGTTAATGGTTAATGAGCCGCTTCGCGGCTAGAGCTGCGGAGAGGGCCTTTTGTTTTAATAAAGGTAGATAGTCGCGGGTTACAGGTGTTTCAATTTTGGATAAAAGAGTTGAAATAATAGACAATTAATAGTGCTCTAGTGCTCTAATGCAGCGCTTCGCGCGAAGCGCAGCACTCGAAGCGCATCGCGCTTCGAAGCACCAGAGCACTTGCGCGCAGCGCACAT
>JBFWIG010000327.1:0-2873 GCA_050256115.1 Bacteroidales bacterium
TGCCTGTTATTTACTCCGAAATCGTATATTTGTGACTCATCCTAACGCTTATGCTCATGTGTCGTACCTTTTTTTTGCTCGCATCGTTTTTTTGTTGTCTGCAACTCCAGGCGCTCGAACTCTATGTGAGCCCGAAAGGAAGTGATGCCTATCCCGGAACCCGAGCAAAACCGTTGGCTTCGCTCGAAGGGGCGCGTAACCGGATTAGAGAACTTCGGTTGAAAAAGGCTATAAACGAACCTATTGACGTGCTGATCTCCGATGGAACCTACACCATGACCGAACCGCTTATCCTTACAGCCGACGATTCGGGCAGTGAGCAATCGCCGATCTGCTTCCGGGCAGAGAAGGGGGCATCGCCACAGTTTGTGGGGGGAATTGCCATTGAGAATTGGGAAGAGGTGTCGGAAGGGCTTTGGAAGGCGCGGGTCGACGAGGTTTCGCGCTACGGTCTCTGGTTTGAACAACTCTACGTGGACGGCCGACCGGCTACGCGTGCCAAGTCGCCTAATTGGGGCTTTTTTACGCTGAAAGAGGTGTCGGAGCAGGTGATTGTTAAGGGAAAGGATCGGGTAGCCCCAATGGCAGTTCACGCTTTCCGCATCTCTCCCGCTACAACGAAGGTTTTTTCGCAACTCACCAAAAGCGAGTACGACGAGGCCCTTGTGGTTTTTTATCATGCCTGGGACAACACTCGTAAGCGAATTGCTTATTTCAATCCCGATAGTTCCCTCTTTTATACCACCGGCGAAGGGATGAAGCCCTGGAACCCCATCGATAAAAAGAGTCGGTTTTTGCTCGAAAACTACAAAGCGGCACTCGACACCTGCGGTGAGTGGTATCTGGATAGAAGTGGAGAGCTCTTTTACAGGCCTTTCCCCGGTGAGGATCTATCGCAGATAAGCGTGGTTGCTCCGGTTACCCGCCATTTGGTGGTACTTAGCGGAACCCCCGAAAAGAGTGTATCGCATATCCGTTTCGAGAATCTTCGGTTTGAGGCTACAGCCTACCGAACCCCCCTGTGGGGGAATGAGGCAGCACAGGCAGCTGCTCCCGTCGATGCCGCGATCATGGCCGACTATGCCTCGCAGATTGCCTTTACCGATTGCGAAATCTCGCAGGTAGCTACCCACGCCTTTTGGTTCCGCAAAGGGTGCTCAGACTGCACCATAGAGCGATGCTACATCCACGATCTGGGGGCAGGCGGGATAAAACTGGGCGATACAACGATGCCTAAAAACGAAGAAGAGTTAACCCGAAAGATGGTGGTAGACAACAACATTATCCGGACGGGAGGTTCCGTATTTCCCTGCGGCGTAGGGGTCATTTTGTTCCATTCGGCCGATAACCAAATTACCCACAACGAGATAGCCAATTTTCGCTATTCGGGTATTTCGGTGGGCTGGGTGTGGGGCTATTCTCCGAGTCCAAGCAAACGCAACATTGTAGAATACAATCACATACACCATCTGGGCTGGGGCGAACTCTGCGATATGGGTGGGGTGTACTGCCTGGGAGCCTCCGAGGGTACTTCGGTGAGCAACAATGTGATTCACCACATCTATTCGTTCGATTACGGCGGCTGGGGGCTTTACACCGATGAGGGATCGACCGGCATTCTGATGGAAAACAACCTGGTGTACCTCTGCAAAAACTCCGGCTTTCACCAGCACTACGGAAAGGAGAACACCATCCGCAACAACATCTTTGCCAACAACCTAAAGGCGCAACTACAGGCCACCCGGGTAGAGCCCCATCTCTCCTTCCACTTTACCCAAAACATTGTTTGGTATAGTGCTGGCACACTGATGAGCAGTAGTTGGGATAAGATCAATCTGGATGCACAGCGCAACGCCTACTGGGATACCCGTACCAAAGAGCCCTCTTTCGGCAACCAGACTTTTTCCCAATGGCAGGCTGCAGGCAAAGATGCCGGATCGATCATAGCTGATCCGCAATTTGCCGACCCCGTCCGCTTCGACTTCCGGATAGGGAATAGTGCCCTGATGGAGAAGATAGGCTTCAAACCCTTCGACCCTACCCGCGCCGGTGTCTACGGCAACCCCGAATGGTTGGAACTGGCGCGCTTTGATGAAACGCTGGCAGAACAATTCGAAACTATTATGCGCTGACGCGCAAATAGTGAATGGTAAATGGTTAATGAAAGGAAACGCGCAAGCGCGAAAAATATTGCTGCCTTGTCGTTTTCGCGAAGCGCAGCACTAGAGTACCCGAGCATTTGCGCGAAGCGCAGCACTTGAAGCGCGTTCGCGCTTCGAAGCACTAGAGCTCTCTCGAAGCGCATTAGCGCTTCGAAGCATTTACTCGAAGCGCATATTATCTATTCTCTAATACAGAATGTCTGAAATTGTATGCCGTGTGCATTGGTTCGGTTTACTTTTACTTTTAGATCATTTAACCAATTTCTGTAGTATGAAAAGTAAAGCAGCCTCTTTTTTCGCCCGAATCGGTTTTTCGATGTTGGCGATCTCTATGCTACTACCGGCTTCTATTCTATCGGCGCAGGGTGTCTCTTTGCCCGAATCGGCCGCTCCGGTATTTTCGCAGTTTGTTTATCAGGGAAACGACAGTATCTATATGGCTAATCCGCTTGCCGACGATGAGTTTTATTCGCCCATTTTGCAGGGGTGTTATCCCGATCCGGCAATTTGTAAAAAGGGGAACGATTACTATTTGGTCTGTTCGTCGTTTGCGATGTTTCCGGGGGTGCCTATTTTTCACTCTACCGATCTGGTAAACTGGACGCAGATTGGCCACGTGCTCGACCGTGTTTCGCAGCTCGATACGCACGATACCGGTATTAGTATGGGTGTCTATGCACCGGGTATCACCTATAATCCCAACAACGACAC
>JBFWIG010000328.1:0-2851 GCA_050256115.1 Bacteroidales bacterium
GATGCGCCGGTTAAGGTGCTGCTCACCTCCGAAAGGCCTTCGGTGAAAAACTGTTGGGACGATATTGTCTATGTGAAGGCCACAGTGGTCGATAAGAATGGCTTGCGTAATCCGAACGCCGATCATAAGCTTACCTTCAAGATTTCCGGCCCCGGTGTGCTGGTGGCTGTCGATAATGGGAGTCCTACCTCGCACGAACCCTATAAAACCAATGTCCGGTCGGTAGATCGGGGCGAAGCCGTAGCGCTGATTCAGGCCAACGCCAATTCGGGCAAGATTACCCTCACCGTTTCGGCCGAAGGGCTGGAGGGGTCGGCGGTGACGATCGAGGCGGAACCGGGGAAATAGTGCTCTAGTGCTCTAGTGCTGCGCTGCGCGCGCTGGGGCGCAAATGGTTAATGGTGAATGGTGAATGCGCTTCGCGCTGGTGCACTGGTGCTCTGGTGCTCTGGTGCTCTAGTGCTGCGCTGCGCGCGCCGGTTTTACAGTTTTTTGATGTACTCCGCTATGGCGAGGGCGCACTCGGCCACGCGTTGGTGGTCGACGATGCCGGGATGGTCGTTGGGGGTGTGGGTAATCTCTTGGTTGTCCATGTGTTCGATGAACCATTGTGAGCTGACGGCAATGGCAGGCAGGCCGTTTTGCAGAAAGATGCTGTGGTCGCCCTGGTACCAGGGGAGCCCTTCTACAATTTCGGGGGTTTCGCGGAGCAGCTGCTGAAAGGCGGAGAGAAGCTGTTCGGGCAGTTCGAAGGGCGAGAAGCAGGAGAGGCCCTCTTTGTAGCCGGCACCGTCGATGTTGATGTTTATCAGGATGTTGTGGAGTTTTTCGGCGTTCTGTTCCAGGTATTTTACTTGTCCGGGGGCGCCATAGTAGTCTTCGCCGTTGAAGAAAGCCAATTCGAGGTTGTAGTTTACGGGGTGTTGTTTCAGGAGTTCGGCCAGCAGCAGGAGTATGGTAACGCCAGTGCCGTTGTCGATGGCCCCCGGGGTGCCTATTTTTGCGTCGATATGGGCCGAAATGACGATTCTTTCGGCCGATTCTGTGCCGAGCCTGGCGATGAGGTTATAGGCGGTTTCCGGTATGCGTTGGGCTTTTGAGATGAGTGTTACAGGGTGGCCTTTTAGTTGAAGCAGTTTTTCGCCTTCGGTATCTTTCATGTAGACCGAGGGGATGTCGAAGTCGCCATCTTCGAAGAGGGGAAAGGGGTAGGCCCCGCCTGCGGTGGAGGCGTTAAGCCCGGTGGCGCAGATAAGGGCTTTGGGCCGACCCTTCTCAAGGAGAGCAATGATCTGTTGGTGCGTTTCCGGATTCCAGAAGGGGAAATATTTGGGGGCAATCTGTTCGGCGGCAATCTCTCCGTGCAATAGTACAATTTTGTTGCGGATATCGCTATTCTCCAGTTCATCCACACATCCTACAGCAATCCATTCGCCCTCTACTGCGCACCCCTTGCTATAAGGGGATGAGAAGACGCTGAATGACTTCCCGTTACAGGTTAAGGTGGCACCCCCGGTTTGCCAGTCGATAACTTGAAGAGGGGTGATTTCGGTATCCCAGCCGGCCGCTTTTACGATCTGTTCGGCATAGTCGGTGGCCTGACGATTTCCCCGGCTTCCTACGCGACGTTCGCCGATTACGGTACAAAGCTGATGGAGATGTTGTTGAGCGGTTGTGATGAGACGAGGTTTGTTCATGGGAGGAGGTGTTAGTGCTCTGGTGCATCGAAGCGCATTTGCGCTTCAAGTGCTCTAATGCTGCGCTTCAGCGCGATTCACTCGAGCTCTCGCGCTGAAGCGCGAAGCAATAGAGCACTTGCGCGCAGCGCGAAGATTTAGTAGTCGAAGTAGTCGGAGTGGGGCGGGCAGGTGGCGAGGAATTGGCGGGGGGTGTAGCCGGCAGCGCGGGCCAGGTTGTCGATGTCGTGTTCACCTGAGTGAATGAGCCGAAGGCTCGCTTCCAGACGCCGCAGATTGTGATTGGATGGGGGAGTGAGTTTTGACAGAAGGAACTCTTCGATTAGCCGAATGGCAAGGCGATTGTCTTCGAAGCCGGAAATACGGCTTTCCAGTTCGGAGAGAGAGTTGTCGCCAATGTCGGCCCCTGCTAATCGATGGCCCGCTGCAAGAGTGGCCGGGAATCGGAAGAAGGCGCGTACTCCCGCCGGACGGAAAACCACGGAGATCATATCAACCTGCCCCTGGTAGGAGAGGTCGGAAAAGGAGCGCTCCTGGCCGTTGAGAAAGGCACGGGGTTGAAGTTGGTTTTCCTGTAGGGAGAGTAAGCGGGTTCCCCGATGGAAAATCAGGCTCATCATTCCGGTGGGCACAGTCCTGACGGCTGCACCCGATTGCCCGACAGTCTTTAACAGCCAGTAATGTTTTACGAAAGGGGCAAGAGGAGGGGCGGGGGCTATAACAGCAAACGCTTCCATGTTTTGGATTGTCGCACAAACGTACAATCTTTTAGTACATCTCCTGTTTTGGAATCTGAATATCGGTGAGTGGCAACAATGTTTTAAATAGCTCTCGTATTGAAGGGCTTTCCGAGCGATCGACCACATGGTATTTCTCCGCGTTTTTTCCTTCCATAATCCATTGTGATCCGTCCAGCACCTCTAACCTTGGGTTTTCCGGGTCGACCCCTGGATCGGTTGGAGATGTAGGCCAGAAACCGATGCTTTGCACCCTATTTTCAAGCTTCTGCCACTCGGCCGGGGTCAGCTCTTTCGACCCGTTTTGGATAATGTTGCCGGGCTCATACCCTCCCTTTCCATCGGTAACCTTCCAAAAGAGTGTGATATTGCCCTCCTTGTTTTCGATTCTCATAACAATGGGCTGATGGAACGTTC
>JBFWIG010000329.1:0-2850 GCA_050256115.1 Bacteroidales bacterium
TAAGTTTGAGCATACCCTTTTTGCCATGCCCTTTGCACTGGCCTCTTTTACCATGGCCCTGGTAAGGGGAGGGGAGCGGTTCTCGGCGGTTCAACTTCTTTGGATTGTGCTCTGTATGGTTTTTGCCAGAAGTGCTGCCATGGGTTTCAATCGGTATGCCGATCGGGCCATCGATGCACAAAACGCCAGGACGGCCAACCGCCACATCCCTGCCGGGAAGATTGCTCCCCGTTCGGCCTTAGGGTTTGTGGTGGTTAATTGCCTGCTCTTTGTGGTTTCGGCCGGCATGCTAAACCCTCTCTGTCTCTATTTGTCGCCTGTGGCACTGGCAGTGGTATTGGGGTATAGTTATACCAAACGATTTACCGCACTGTGTCACTTTGTGCTGGGGCTGGGTCTCTCAATTGCACCCATGGGGGCATGGCTGGCTGTAACGGGGTCGTTCCATCCGTTGCCGCTGCTTCTTTCCGCAGCGGTCCTCTTCTGGACCGGCGGGTTCGATATCATTTATGCATTGCAGGATGAGGCGTTCGACCGCCAAACCAAACTCTTTTCGCTCCCTTCTGCACTGGGCCCCAAAGGGGCTTTGCGTATCTCGTCGGGGGTGCACCTGATCTCTGCGCTGGTGCTGGCGTTGTTGGGGTGGTTTGGCGCTTTCGGCTGGCTGTACTGGACGGGTTATGCGCTCTTTGCCATACTGCTCATCTGGCAACATCAGATTGTGTCGGCGCAGAATAGTGAGCGTGCAGGAGAGGCCTTCTTTACTGGCAACACTATTGCGGCAGCTCTTTTCAGCGCATTTCTGATTGCCGATCTGCTCGTGTTTGGCTGATGGTTACACTTACGCGACGGGTTTCGCCCCCCACGGGCGGGTTCCATTTAGAAATTTTTACGGTTGCCTTGTCCAGTTGAAGAAAGTGGAGAAAGAGGCTTTTTAGGATTCGTCCGGCTACATGTTCCAGCAGATTGGAGGGGATTGCCATCTCCTTTTTAACAATTTCGTAGGCCTCCGCATAGTTAAGCGCTCTTTCGATGTTGTCGGAATGGAGGGCAGGCATGAGGCGGGTTTCCAACCGCAAATCGACCGAAAATTTGTTGCCCGTGAGCCGCTCTTCGCGATAGCAGCCGTGTTGGGCAAAAAAGATCATCTCTTCGAGTTCGATATGTTCCATAACGGGCTGTTCAGTTTTGGTGAGTAAGGTTTGGGCGCTTAGCCGTTCAAAGGTAGCCGAAAATCCTTACATTTGCAGATTACTTCATCAAGTAACCCTCTATATCCCTATCCGGCTATGGCTACAGCGTTCGACCGACCCTTATCTGAAGAGGAGAATAAGACTTCTCTCAACTTTATCCACGCCATTATTGAGGAGGACATCCGCAATGGAAAAAACGGTGCCAGGGTGCATACCCGCTTTCCGCCCGAACCCAATGGCTATCTTCATATCGGCCATGCCAAGTCTATCTGTCTTAACTTTGGGATAGCCGCAAAATACAAGGGTAAATGCAATCTCCGTTTCGACGATACCAATCCTGTAAAAGAGGATGTGGAGTATGTGGATTCTATCAAGGAGGACATCAAATGGCTTGGTTTTACCTGGGACGGGGAGTACTACGCCTCCGACTATTTTGAGCAGTTGTATTTGTGGGCCGAGCAGATGATTGAGGAGGGTAAGGCCTATGTGTGCGATCTGAGCCAGGAGGAGATGGCCGCTGCCCGCGGTACCGTAAACCGTCCGGGTACGGAGAGCCCCTTCCGGAACCGTTCGGTTGCCGAGAACCTCGATCTTTTCAGAAGGATGCGCGCCGGTGAGTTTGCCGAAGGGTCGCGGGTACTCCGTGCCAAAATCGATATGGCATCGCCCAATATGCTGATGCGCGATCCCATCTTATACCGTATTATCCACGCATCGCACCATCGCACGGGCGACAAGTGGTGCATCTACCCCATGTACGATTTTGCCCACGGGCAGAGCGACTCCATTGAGGGGATTACCCACTCTGTTTGTACCCTGGAGTTTGAGGTGCATCGTCCGCTCTACGACTGGTTTATCCAGACCCTGCGCATCCATGCTCCCCAACAGATTGAGTTTGCCCGTCTGAATATCGATTATACCCTGATGAGCAAGCGGAAGCTGCTGGAGCTGGTGAAAGAGGGGTATGTTTCGGGTTGGGACGATCCGCGTATGCCTACCATCTGCGGGCTTCGCCGCCGCGGTTACACGCCCGAGGCCATCCGCAATTTTGCCGAACGGGTTGGCGTTGCCAAGCGGGAGAATGTGATTGAGTACTCCTTTCTGGAGTACTGTATCCGCGAGGATCTCAACAAGCGCGCTCCCCGGGCCATGGCGGTGCTGAATCCGGTGAAGCTGGTTATCGACAACTATCCCGACAATCTGACGGAAGAGCTCGAAGCGGTGATTAACCCTGAAGATCCCGAATCGGGCACCCGGAAGGTCTATTTCTCTAAAGAGTTATATATAGAGAGAGAGGATTTTATGGAGAATCCGCCCAAGAAATTCTTCCGGCTTTCGCCGGGCGGGGAGGTTCGTTTAAAGTATGCCTATGTGGTAACCTGTACCTCGATCGAAAAAGATGCTAACGGAGAGATTTCGGTGATTCATTGCACCTACGATCCCGAAACCCGCAGGGGGATGGCCAATGCCGCCAAGAAGGTGAAGGGCACCCTTCACTGGGTGGCCTGCAACCACAATGTTGCTGCCGAAGCCCGTTTGTACGACCGTCTCTTTTTGAAGGAAGATCCTCAGGATGTGGAGGAGGGGCACGATTATCGCGAGAATCTTAACCCCGACTCGCTAAAGGTGGTTCGCGGGTTTGTGGAGCCTTCGGTGG
>JBFWIG010000330.1:0-2844 GCA_050256115.1 Bacteroidales bacterium
TCCGGCGTCCATTTTGCGCTCGACTTTCTGCAACAGCAGAATCGTCGGGTAGCCGGCGAACCCATTGTGGAGCCGGAGATTACTGCCAGGGGGAAACATGTACTGGTGATTGGCGGAGGCGATACCGGCTCCGACTGTGTGGGTACCTCGGTTCGTCAGGGGGCAGCTTCTGTAACCCAAATTGAGATCCTGCCCAAACCGCCCGAAGGGGAAAATCCCGATACCCCCTGGCCCTATTGGCCTCAGGTACTTAAAAGCTCCTCTTCGCACGAGGAGGGATGTGAGCGTCGCTGGAGTCTGGCTTCGAAGGCCTTTGTGGGCAATGCAAAGCGACAAGTTACCGGAGTTGAGGTAGTGGAGGTTGCATTTACAAAGGGTGCAGATGGCCGGATGCAGATGACAGAGAGCCAGCAACGCGAAACGCTAAAGGCCGATCTGGTGCTATTAGCCATGGGTTTTGTACATGTCCGTCATGAGGGATTGGTGCAAATGCTGGAAGTGGCCACCGACAGCCGGGGCAATATTGCCGTAGATGCTAACGGACAGACCTCCAACCCGAAACTCTTTGCCGTTGGCGACGCAGCCTCGGGAGCCAGCCTTGTGGTAAGAGCCATAGCAGGCGGACTACAAACAGCCACAGCGATGGACCAATTTCTTAAGAACAATGGTTAATGGTGAATGGTTAACGGTTAATTGGTTAGTACGCGCAAGCGCGAAAAAGCATTGATCATTAGATCATTTACCTTTTTTCGCGCTTGCGCGTGCTAATTCGTTAACCATTAACCATTTCGCGCGTAGCGCATTAACCATTTTGCGCATCAGCGCAACTGCCGTTTTGCGCGAAGCGCAGCACTCGATGCGCAGATGCGCATCGAAGCACCAGAGCACTGTTTTTTTTTGCGCGAATGCGCAAAAAAAAACTACACCATTCCCGCAAATCCCATAAACGCCATTGCCAGTATGCCGGCTGTGATCAGGGCAATGGGGGTTCCTTTAAAGGAGGCAGGTACCGACATCAGGTCCAGCTGTTCGCGGAGTCCGGCAAAGATAATCAGGGCAAGTCCATAGCCCAGACCGGTTCCGATGGTGTATACGGTGCTGGTAATCAGATCGTAGTCTTTTTGGATAACCAGCAGGGCTACGCCAAGGATTACGCAGTTGGTGGTGATGAGGGGAAGAAATACGCCCAGGGCCTGATAGAGGGCCGGGCTGGTTTTTTTCAGGATTATCTCAACCATCTGTACCAGCGAGGCAATGATCAGAATGTAGGAGATGGTTTGCATAAACTCGATTCCGAGAGGTGCCAGTAAGAAGTGGTAAACCATCCAGGTAACCAGGGTGGCGAGGGTCATCACAAAGACTACGGCTGCCGACATTCCGGTGGCGGTAGAAATTTTGTTGGAGACGCCCAAAAAGGGGCAGATCCCCAGAAATTGTGCCAGTACTACATTGTTTACCAGTACGGCTCCAACTATCAACAATAGGTATTCCATGGGGTCAGGCTTTTTTTAACTGATTAACGGCCGCAATAAGGTATCCGAGTACGATAAATCCGCCCGGGGCCAGAACAAAAATAAGCATGTGCATGTTTGAGGGGAGAATGGAGAGACCAAACGCCGAACCATTGCCCAAAAGTTCGCGGATGGCTCCGAGGGCAGTGAGCGCCAGGGTGAATCCGAATCCTGCACCCAGTCCGTCGAGAAGGGCGGGGAGGGGTCTGTTTTTGTTGGCAAAGGCTTCGGCTCTGCCCAACACAATGCAGTTAACCACAATCAGGGGAATGAAGATGCCGAGCTGATCGTAAAGGCTCGGTTCTCCATTGGGTCCCGGGGTGTTTACGTAGGCCGACATCAGCAGGTCGACAATGGTAACGAGAGTGGCAATCACCACAATATAGGAGGGGATCCGCACTTTGTTGGGGATAAAACCCGCGATTAATGATATCAGCAGATTGGAGAGGGCAAGAACACAGGTGGTGGCCAACCCCATGCCCATTCCATTAATGGCCGATGAGGTGGTGGCCAGCGTAGGGCACATTCCCAGCAGTAGCACCAGTACGGGATTTTCGCGGATGAGTCCGTTTGTGAAAGTTTTCCGGTAGTTCATGGTAGTCGGGTTATTATTTGGCGGGTGCCGTGGCACCACTGTTTCCTTCGGTGCCCATGTAGGCCCGGTTGGCCCGGTTCAGGGCATCGATAAAGGCTCTGCTGCTGATGGTGGCAGCGGTAATGGCATCGATATCGCCGCCATCTTTTTTTACTTTGAATTTTTCGCCTCCGGGGATCAATCCTTTAAACTGATCTTTAAAGGAGGGGTCGCCCATTTTGGTGCCGAGTCCGGGGGTCTCTTTTTGTTCGAGCACCACTACCTCAACGATTTCGCCCTCTTGAGAGAATCCCACCATTAAGCGGATCAGCCCGCTGAAACCGTTCATAGTCCAGGTTTCGATGGCTACCCCTACAGGTTTATCGTTGTTTAGGGCCGGGTAGCAGACCAACTCAGCACCCTCTCCGTCGGGGTTGGGTAGGGTATATTTCTCGGCAACCGGGTTGTTGGTGTAAGCGGGAAGTACCTTTTTTACGGCCAGTTGCAGCTTGTTTGCTTCGGCATCGGCTCTCGGGCCCTTGGTTAGGTTGTACATAAAGCCCAGTGTGGCCGACGAAACGAGTGTTATCACCAGCAGTGAGAGCACCATATTTTTCAGGTTCGATTCTTTAGCCATGTCTTAATGCCTCCCTTCCAAAACGTTGGGGTTTAATGTAGTTATTAATCAGTGGCACCATCCCGTTCATAATGAGGATGGCAAACGACATCCCCTCAGGGTAGGCGCCGAACAGCCGGATT
>JBFWIG010000331.1:0-2838 GCA_050256115.1 Bacteroidales bacterium
CGTCTCCGAAGCCACCGAATTTAAGGCCACCTTTTCGGTACCTTATGCACCCGGAACCCTCAAAGCGGTGGGTGTGATAGACGGAAAAGAGCAGGAGTCGAAGATTCTGCAGACTGCGGGCGAAGTGGCTTCCATTCGCCTGCTACCCGACCGAAAAACCTTGCGAGCCGACGGACAGGATCTCTCGTTTGTAGAGGTACAACTCACCGATGCCAAAGGGGTTCTCAGGGCCGACGCCAACAATCGGTTACAATTTTCCGTTTCGGGACCCGGAGTGATTGCCGGCATCGACAACGCCGACGTCAGCGATACCACCTCTTACGTATCTCACTCACGCTCGGCCTGGAATGGAAGGGCACTGGTGGTGATCCGGAGCACCCGCGCCACCGGAAGCATAAGACTGACCGTTCGGTCCGAAGGCCTTCGCGATGCCACAATGACCCTGAAAACCGCAAAAGCGAAACCTGAAAAACCGGTCAAGGCACCTGTTCAATTAGCGCCTGTGGCCCAACCAAACGTAACCAAATACGGAGCGGTTGGTGTTAAGGGAAGCGTCAGAATCACGACAATAAAAAGTAGGTAGGGGTAAGGTGCGCTGGCGCGCAAGTGCTCAAGTGTAACAAGTGCATCAAGTGCTCAAGTGCTCAAGTGCTTCGATGCGCGGATGCGCATCGAGTGCTGCGCTTCGCGCGTTAATCGTCACATTTTCAACTTTTCGAATTATTGAATCATCACATTATCGAATCATCACATTATCGAATTATCGAATTATCGAATTGTCACATTGGGTGTTAGGTGTCAGGGGAGCCACTCAAGGCTGTTGGTCAGGGAGTGGGTGGTTCGCCATTGTTCCAGCTCTTGGTAGCTTTTTACCTTGCCGGTAAACACTGCCTGATAGATCTCTATGCCGGGGATGGATATTCCTTCGGGGACATCGTACTTTATCTGAAGAATGGTTTGGCGGATTTCGGGGGTGAGTTTATTCATGATGGCTTCGGTTACCCGCTCTACAGTTCCGTCATATTTTGAACCTTTTAGGATATGGATCATGTCGAATTTCCAAAGGTTTCCGTCGGAATACCTAAAAGAGGTATGCCACTCAATGCACGCTTCTTCGGTATCGATCAGGTTGCCGTAATGAATCTCCAACAAGTGCAGTTGTTCGGCCAGCTTCTGCATAACCGAAAAACTTGCCCCGATATCGAGCTTATCGGTATAGATGTGCATATCTATATCCCTGTTTTTTACCAATAAACCCGATTTGAGAGAGCCAACCAAATAGACGGTTGCCCCAATCGCTTCCCAAGCATGCATGACGCGGGTCTCTTCCAGAATTTTCCAAGCCGTCTGCTGGTTCCGGAGTGCTAGTGTATTGATGTCCATTTTTCTTATTATGATAGGACAAAGTTATAAGAAAAGCCGCCCCAAATGCAATGTCGGGGCGGCTTTGGTGGTCAACGGCCAGTGTTATTAGAACTTTCTGGCAATAAAGAAGGCATAGCCGTAATAGGCTTTATACTTCTGGTAGAGCTGCGCTTCGTACCGTTCGGAGGCTACAAAATTTTCGGCGGCCCGGTTTCCGGCATGTTTTTGCAGAAAGGGCTCCTGGATTTTGCTTTGCAGCGCATAGAAGTGCTCAAGCCAGCAGTTTTCCGGCAGGATAAAGGTGGCCACCGGAACATACCCCGCTTTTTGCAACTGCAACACCTTGTTGGCAATGGTGTCGATTTCGGGATAGGCCGCGTTCCAGAACTGCTCAATCTCGGCAGGCCTGGTCTCCGTGAACCATGCGGCCTCCGTAACTGCCAGATAGCCACCGGGCTTCAGGAGTTTTCGCCATTCGTTAATACCCCGGTCGAAACCGATGTTATAGATGGCGCCTTCCGACCAGATGAGATCGAGCGACCCCTCCTCAAAGGGCAGGTTCTCCATATTGCCCACCACGCCCTTTACTCTGTGCGAGAGATTACTCTCTTGCGCTTTTTGGGTGAAGAGTTCAATAAAGTGTGGAAAGAGATCTATGCCGGTGATCTGACCGGGGGTGTGCTGAGCCAGCATCCGCGTCTGCCCGCCCGTACCGCAACCCACATCGGCAATGTGCGAGTGGGGAGTCAGATTATCGACAAACGACAGTGCCCGTAGTGTTACTTCGGGACTTCCGGGTCCTTGCCGCTCGAGGTTCGAAAAATATTCACAAATAAGGTTGATATCGAAATCGTGAATCGTGGGTATTTCGTGATTCATTGGAGTAAAATTTAAAGGTAAGGTACCGGGCGAGGGGAGCGCTTTGCCCCAACCCTCTTTCCCGATAAAATAATGAGATATAGGTAAATAAAAACCCCCCGGCCGAAAGCCGGAGCTCCAGAGGTGATAACCGAGTGTCGAAAAACACGGGGTTATCTTACCTTACCCGATCCGTTGCAAAGCGTAGCATCCAATGATTTTAGCGGCACAAATATAATGCTTTATGTGCTTTTCGCAAGTGCTCTGGTGCTTCAAAGTGCTATGCACTTTGAGTGCTCAAGTGCTGCGCTGACGCGCGGGTTCAATAGTGCTCTGGTGCTCCGCGCTTGCGCGTATTTGTCGTTTCGCGCGAAGCGCAGCACTCGATGCGCATCCGCTGCGAATCACCAGAGCACTAGCGCGAAGCGCACCGTCACCATTTGCGCGAAGCGCACCAGAGCATCCGCAATACTGCCAATAAAGTCCATATTTCTACCAAAATCACCCATACCCACACTTAGCCCCAAACAGATCGAAAACCAATTCCCTATCTTTCCAACACCAATGAGACAATGTGATAATTCGACAATGTGATATTGTGATAATTCGATAATT
>JBFWIG010000332.1:0-2825 GCA_050256115.1 Bacteroidales bacterium
GTACGACAAGGTAATGCGCTACGCAAAAGTAGTGGTTGGCTATTAATAAGGAGACAATGGCGAAACGCGATTATTACGAGATTCTCGAAGTACCAAAGAGTGCTTCGAAAGAGGAGATAAAGAAAGCCTACCGAAAGAAAGCCATTCAGTATCACCCCGACAAGAACCCCGGCAACAAAGAGGCTGAGGAGAAATTTAAAGAGGCTGCCGAGGCATACGAGGTATTGAGCGACGAGCAGAAAAAGGGGCGATATGACCAGTTTGGCCATGCCGGAATGGGCAATAACGGAGGCGGAGCCGGTTATGGCGGTGGCATGACAATGGAAGATATCTTCTCTCAATTCGGCGATATCTTTGGGGGTTTTGGGGGTTTCGGCGGATTCGGCGGCTTTGGCGGTGGAGGCGGTGGACGCAATGTGAATCATGGCGCCAATCTGCGCGTAAAAGTAAAGCTCAATCTTCAGGAGATTGCCAACGGCGTAGAAAAAAAGATCAAGGTTAATAAATATGTAACCTGCAAAGATTGTGGCGGTTCGGGTGCCGAAAGCCCGTCGGCTTATTCCACTTGTGCGCAGTGCCGTGGCACCGGACATGTAACCCGGGTAACCAACACCATCCTTGGGCAGATGCAAACCTCGAGCGTTTGTAATATGTGTGGTGGCGAAGGGCGGATTATTACCCGTAAGTGCACCCACTGTCATGGCGAGGGAATTGTTCAGCAACAGGAGGTAATTCCTATCAGAATTCCCGCCGGAGTCGCCTCGAATATGCAAATTTCGGTTAGCGGCAAAGGCAATGCAGCCCGAAGAGGAGGAATACCCGGCGATCTGCTGGTACTTATCGACGAGGAGGACCACCCCGATTTTCTTCGCGACGGCAACGATCTGGTATACTTCCTCTACCTTTCTATACCCGAAGCCGCACTCGGCTCTACCATCGAGGTACCTACTGTAGACAGTAAAGTAAAGATCAAGATAGACCCAGGCACCCAACCCGGAAAAATCTTACGACTCAGAGGAAAAGGGCTCCCCGATGTAAACGGATACGGCCGCGGCGACCTGTTGGTTAACATAAATGTTTGGATTCCTAAAGAGCTAAACCGCGAAGAAAAAGCGGCTATGGAAAAATTTTCCGCGTCCGAACGTTTCTCGCCCGACGAAGGGAAAAAGGACATGGGCTTCTTTGCCAAGATGCGAACCTTCTTCCAAAATCGCGAATAACCGGATCATTCTTCTTTTGTAACTACAAAAAACGTCCTGCTTTAACAGGACGTTTTTTTTTCGACAGTACTCTGCGCATTCGGATTTTTTTTTAATTTTGCTCAAACGAAACGCGAAAAATGACTACTCGCTCTATTACAGCCACTTACGCCATTCTTCTTTTATTCTTCGCTATCCGCGTCGTTGCAGAAGAGCCCGATACCGTGCAGTTTGTCACAACCATACCTCTCTCATTGCACAACCTCTCTTCGGGCATTGATTCTCTGCGGATTCCACTTACAGATGCCGTATTCTCCGACTTCACAGAGGAGGAGGGTAGTCTCGACGACGCCGAGAGTATAGACTCCTACCTGGCCGAAATGGATTCTTTAGTGGCCTGCAACGGCTCCATTGATACCACAAAAGTACCCTCTGCCGCCCTCTACAACTCCTGGGTGCACCATATCCTGAACCCCTATAAGGTAGATATGGCCCGGAAGAGAGATACTACCCTTCTCAATCTGCAGGGCTTCACCCCTCCCCTCGACAGTTTTATCCGAATCACCTCAAACTTTGGGTTTCGCCGATATGCTTTTCACTACGGAACCGACCTCAAACTTTTTGTAAGAGATTCCGTTCGTTCATCGTTCGACGGAATGGTTCGTATTGTTCGCTATAACCGCAGCGGATTTGGCCACTATGTGGTGGTTCGCCATTTTAACGGACTCGAAACCATTTATGCACACCTGTCCAAGCCACTTGTTAAAATAAATCAGGTGGTTCGCAGTGGTGAGGTATTGGGTTTGGGAGGCAATACAGGAAGATCTACCGGGGCACACCTCCATTATGAAATGCGATACCTGGGACAATCCATAAACCCTGTTGAGCTGGTAAATTTCGAGACGGGACGGGTACTTCAGCAGGAGGTGCCTCTTTGTGCAGCCCACTTCAGCTACCTGAAACAGGTGCGTGAAGTAAAGTACTATGTGGTACGGAAGGGCGATACACTGGGTCACATTGCCCGCAGATGCGGGGTATCGGTTTCGCGGCTCTGCAAGAACAATGGCATTAAATCTACCTCGATCTTGCGCATTGGACAACGGCTAAAGATCTAGTTATTGGGCCTCCTGTTGCATAATTGCATTGGCTGCGCGTGCAACCGCTTTGCCATCTATTTGCTGCATGCAGTTGAAATGGCCTTTGGGACAAGTGGCTCCGCCAAATTTCGAACAGGGCCTGCAACCTACATCCACCTGAAATATCTGAGAAGTGGCCGGTACCCGGTAGGGATCGAAACCAAAAGCACTCACGCTGTTTCCATAGGTTGCCAGAATAGGCTTTTCGAAGGCGGCGGCAATATGCATTAATCCGGTATCGTTGGTAATCACCACCTTCGCCATTTTTATCCAGAGAGCCGATTCCGACAGAGAGTAACTGCCGCATCCGTTCACCAGATTAGGACGGTTGGCTCCCTCTACTATCGCTTCGCCCAGAGCGCTCTCCTTTTTTCCGCCCAGAATCAATACCGGCCAGGAGATGTGCCTACAGATATCAATCTGCTTTTGGAGCGGGAGTTGTTTGGTAAAGTGCATGGTTCCTGCCACAAGCACCACAAATCCTGAGGCA
>JBFWIG010000333.1:0-2804 GCA_050256115.1 Bacteroidales bacterium
CAAGCCGATAGAAACAGAAACAGGTCGCAGAGTGATCGCGAGGCTGTTGATTCATTTCCATGCATTTGCGACCAGAAGAGCACCGGAACAGGCCCCTTTCCCCAACTGAGTTGCCATATAGAACGGCCTTCGGCCGAATCACCCGCCCGAACCACCGAAAAAAGCGGCGAATTCTGTAGCGATGCGAGAAAGCGCATCCAGTTGGAGTGCCTGAAAATCAGGCTGTCCATTCCGGATGCAGCGTAACGTGCATAATCACCAAAGAGGCGGGTAAAAGTCATAGAACAAATCTACGCATTTTTGTCCTTTCTCAAAATTGACGTAGTTTTGATTCCTGTTCACGACTCATCTGAGTTATGTCGATAAACGACTTATTACTAAAATATTGGGGCTTTTCTGCCTTTCGTCCGCTTCAGAAAGAGATTATCGAATCGGTGCTTGCGAAAACCGACACCCTGGCTCTGATGCCTACCGGTGGAGGAAAATCGCTCACGTATCAGATTCCGGGGCTTGCCATGCCCGGCACCTGCCTGGTAGTTTCCCCCCTGATTGCCCTGATGAAAGATCAGACTGAGCAGCTGAAACAAAAAGGGATTAAGGCAGTGGCCGTCTATTCGGGCATGTCGAACGATGAGATCGACAAAGCACTCAATCTATGCCTCTTTGGAGAGTGTAAGTTCCTATACATATCGCCCGAACGGATCTCTTCTCCCCTCTTTCGGAGTCGTGTTGAGCAGATGATGGTAAATTTGATTGCCGTAGATGAGGCACACTGCATTTCGCAGTGGGGACACGATTTCCGCCCTGCCTATCTGCAGATTGCCGGTTTGCGCGATTTCTTTCCCGAGGTGCCGCTGCTCGCGGTTACCGCTACCGCAACTCAGCCTGTTATTGAGGAGATTCAGCAACAACTCCGTTTTCGCAAACCCTGCCTCTTTACCATGAGTTTTAACCGTCCCAACCTCACCTATCTTGTGAGAGAGACGGAAAACAAGCCGGAGTACATGCTTAAAGTGCATCGTTCTGCCGGCGGTTCGGGCATTATCTATGTGCGCAACCGCAAAAAGGCCCGTGAAACTGCCGAGTTTCTGCAACATCACGGAGTTGAGGCCGACTATTATCATGCCGGGCTCGATCCTTTGGTGCGGTCGCGCCGTCAAGAGGCCTGGCAACGGGGAGAAAAACCCGTTATGGTGGCTACCAATGCCTTTGGTATGGGGATCGATAAGCCCGATGTGCGCTATGTGATTCATCTGGATCTTCCCGATACCCTCGAAGCCTATTTTCAAGAGGCGGGAAGGGCAGGCAGAGACGGGAAACCGGCGCATGCCATTCTGTTGTACCACCCCTCCGACAAGGCTCGTCTACTGCAACGCGAACAAACCGCCTTCCCCGAGCCCGATTTTATCAGACGCGTGTACGATGCTATGGGGCAGTTTTTGCAGATTACCCTGGGGGGTGGCGAAGGGGCCTCTTTTACCTTCGATTTTGCCCTCTTCCTGAAGCGGTTTCGTTTTCCTGCGCTCGAAGCCTACTCCGCTTTGCAGATTCTGGTACGAGAGGGATATATTGAGTTTGACGAAAGCCCCGATCCGTTGGCACGCATCCACTTTACCGTTGCCAGAGATGATTTGTATCGGTTTCAGGTAAAGCACGAGGCGTTCGACCACTTTATTAAAATGTTGCTTCGGTCATATACCGGTCTTTTTAGCGGGTATGTGGCTGTAGACGAGCAACTTCTTGCTACGCGCGCCAAGATTCCCCCCGAAAGGGTTAGGGAGTATCTGAACCGACTTCGCACTTTTCAGATCATTACCTACATCCCGAGCAGAAAGAATCCGCTGGTAACCTATCTGTTGCCGCGGATGGAGACGAAGTATCTTACCATGAGTGCAGCGGTCTACTTTGACCGGAAAAAGCAATTTGTCCGGAAACTCGATGCGGTTGTGGGGTATGTACTGGGATTAGATTGCCGCAATCGACTTCTGTTGCGCTATTTTGGCCAGAAATCGGTACCCGCCTGCGGCAGGTGCGATTTTTGTCTGCGAAAACCCGGTATCTCTTACTCAGAGGCCGCCATGGATCACCTCTCCCTCCAGGTGCTGCAACTTTTGCATCAAGAGCCGCTTCCGCTTGAGAATCTGCTCGAGAAGCTTCCCGCTCAACAAGAGGCAGCCCTGCTCTTGCTGCGACATATGGCCGATGCAGGCAAGGTGCTTATGCAGGAAAACGGGCTGGTTTTGGCCCTCTCCTAAAGATATCTCTTCTTTTTTTTGTTTCGGATAGGGTTTTTCTCTCTTTTCATGTAAGTTTGCAAACTTCAAAAAAAGCTGATTCGTTATGAGAAAAATTGAAGAATTGGTATCTCAACCCGTACGCGATTTTGTGCTGTTAGCCCAGAAATACTGTGCAACCATTGAGTCGGCCGGGTCTATGCAGGGTAAAGAGATGCAGGAGTTCCTCCTGAAAATTCTTCCGAGAATTTATGTGCGCATTTTAACGCTTCCCGAGGTGACCACCGTATATGCTGCCGATACAGAGAAGTTCCTTACCGAAAAGGAGTATAAGAAGGTGTATCAGTTGCTGCAGTCGGTACTTCGCGATGAGGACACTTTTACCGAGATTACCGACGACAAGATTCTGAACAAAGAGATTCTTGTGCGCTCGAGTATGTCGGAGGCACTTACCGATATCTATCAGGATCTGAAGGATTTTATCAGGTGGTATCAATTCGAGGACATTGAGAGTAAAAACGATGCCATAGCCGAGATTGAACGCAGTTTTCGTCAATTTTGGGGGGTAAA
>JBFWIG010000334.1:0-2806 GCA_050256115.1 Bacteroidales bacterium
CATCCAGATCGGTCTGGAAGAAGTAGTCGCGGATCTGGGTAGTTGGGGCCGACCACAAAAAGACATCGCGGTTTATGCCACTAAAACGCCAGTAGTCCTGACACTCCAGGAAGGAGCCGCTGGTAAACCGATAGATCTGCACCGAGATGCTATTCTTCCCCTCCTGCACATAGGGGGTGATGTTAAACTCCGAAGGGAGGTAAGAATCTTCGGAATAGCCCACCTGTTTGCCGTTTACCCAGAGATAGTAACCGGGGCCGGCGCCATTAAACCGCACATAGATATCGCGCCCTTTCCAATTGGCCGGAAGGGTAAACTCCCTGCGGTAACTCCCCACCGGGTTCTTCATCTCGTTGTTGTAAGTCATCCTTTGGTTACGGTCGGCCATCACGCTGTAGTTGCTATCGTACGAAAAGGGGTAGCGAGTGTTCACGTAGAGAGGCTTATCCCAATTTTTCCCGTTCTTAATACCATACAACTGCCATACTGCAGGAACCTGAATATCGTCCCAATCGGCCGTATTGAACCCCGGCTCCTGAAAGCCCGCCGGCCTTCCATCCGGATCCTTAGCCCACTTAAACTTCCATATTCCGTTGAGCGACAAAAAGTAAGGCGACTCCTCGATGGTTTTGTTATACACCTCACCTTCCGAGGCAAAAGGGATAGCCAGCGTATGCGCCTCCTCCCTGTTAATTTGGGTAACCGTAACATCGTCCCAGGCCTTCTCCCACTTATCCTGCGCCCCAACGGGCAAACAGCAGGGAGCCAGAGCCAAAAGCGGCAGGAGCATTTTTTTAGATAGATTCATAAAACAACAATTAGTAAGTACAAAAAACACGACTAAGAAAAAGAAAAGTAAAGATAGGGAATTAATGGTTAATGGTTAGTGGTTAGTGGTTAATGACATTTATACGCGCAAGCGCGAAATAGATATAGATATGGATATGGCTCTAATGTTTTTGCGTGCCAGCGCAGCACGAGAGCACCTGAGCACCGGCGCGAAGCGCACATTAACCATTCACCATTAACCATTATTTTATTCATCGTAACACCTTAAACAAATAATGTATTAGCTTTATGAAAAAATTAAGGTTTACAGTTATGCCAGAGGAGAATAAATCGATCAGGCTGCTCCGACTGCTGTTTTTGTTGATGAGCAGTTATCCCCGTACGCGCGAGGAGTGTACCGAATTCCTGGGCATCGGCGAGTCGGCCTTTTATAGCTACTGCAGTGATATTAAGAGCATTGGGTTCAACCTTTTGCTGAAGGATGGCAGGTATTGGGTCGAGGCCGACGACCGCCCTACCCGGATGTTGGCCACTCTGCTCCATTTTACCGAAGAGGAGGCCTATATTCTGGCTCGCACCATAGACCGGATCGATGGGAATTCGCTGCCTGCAGGCCGGTTAAAGCAGAAGCTGGTGGCTTTTCTCAACTCCGATATGGCGCTTGAGGCCTATCTCAGGAAAGCGAAGTCCGAAATCGTGATGGTGCTGCACAAAGCCATTAAAGGCGGGAAGCAGGTGTTGCTGGTAAACTATGCTTCGGGCAATAGCCAGACCATCCGAAACCGACGGGTTGAACCGTTTGCTTTTCAGGGCGATTTCGAGCTGGTGTGGGCTTTCGACACGGAGCTGAAGAAAAACAGGCAGTTTAAGGTGTGTCGCATCGAGGATGTGCAGGCCACTCCCCTTGGCTGGGAGTTCGAACGGTTCCACCGCTCCACGCCGGTAGATCTCTTCCGGAATACCGGCGAGTTAACTAAAAAAGTGTCGTTCCAACTGAACCTCAGGGCCTACAACCTCTTGCGCGAAGAGTATCCGCTTTCGGAGCAATACCTCACCAAACTGGGGTCGAACCGATTTATCTTTGAGGGGCCGGTGGCCAAATACGAGGGGCCCGGAAGATTTGTAATGGGCGTTTATGAGGATGTACAAATTATTGGAGACGAAGGATTTTTAGCCTACATACAAGAAAAGATCGCCAGGCTCTCACAACCATAGTCGCTACACTAAACTCTCACAACCATGAAAGCACTATTAACCCTACTCCTACTTTGCCTGGGTATGCAGACCTTTGGTCAGGGAGGGATTAAAATTAAGGTCGAAGAGTTGTCGAAGCCCAAATATCCTGTCTCCGGCGACTCAAGAGAATTGACTATTAAGAGCCTGATCGTTGCCGGATACGGAAGCAATCTTTTGTATGTGACCCGCGAAGGGATCGACTTTCCGTATGGGCTTGTTGCCCACAGTCAACTCCCCGACAGTATGCTAAACCTTGGGACGCACTCCTTTTTCCAGAGTATGTTCCTGGCCTATGCCGATCACCACCCCTATGTGATCTCGCCCGACATGATATGGCTGCTGATCAGTCAGGGTTTTGCGCGGCATGTGGCGGCAAACCCGGAAGGGTTGCGCAAGAAGATTGTTAGTTTCGACGGTAAGATGACCCTGAAGGTCGATGCCGGGAAAATCAGGCTCGACAGCCCGGCCGGAGAGTGGGAGAAGCTATTTCCCGCTTTTGAGGACCAGATTGCCCAAAACACCAAACGTAACTTAGTAGAATTACTTACGCCAACCTTCTCTACCACCACGCCTGCACAGCGCATTGCCTCTACCATCACCCTTATGGAGGCGGTTGAGCCCTATTTCGACTATGTAACGACCAGGATTGTATGCGGAATTCCCGACATAACGCTCTTAGGCACGCCCGACGACTGGCAGCAGATTCTCGACAAGACCAAACAGCTCGATGCCTATGGCCTGCGGTGGTGGACAAAGGAGCTGAAGCCCCTTCTGAAAGAGA
>JBFWIG010000335.1:0-2777 GCA_050256115.1 Bacteroidales bacterium
GCGGTCGAGAGTGGCCACGTATTCGCCCGAATCGACTATCGTTCCTTCGGGTACAAGATCCTGAATTTTTATCGCATCGAGCCGAATCCCCTGTGCCGTTCGTAACTCAGCAGGCACATTGATCAACTCGGAATTTTTGGCTTGTAGTTCGCCGGTGTTTGTCACCGAGATTTCGAAGTCGCCCTGTTTAACTTCGGCGTACATGACCTCCACAGGCTTTGTACTGCCACCTCCCAGCCAAACAACTAGTGCGAACACAGATAGTGCAGCGCCGGCGGCCAGGATAATTTTTCTTTTTTGCATGCTCTGATAATTTGAATAGTGAACAGTTGATGACTGGCATATAAGTGCCATTGTCGGGTTTCGCTACTTAGGGGGTTCTTTTTTCGATTTCCTGATCACAATCTCCGGTTTATGCGATACCACCGAATAGGGGGGTACCGATTCTGTAATCCACACATTCCCTCCGATGATGGAGTCGTGTCCGATTACGGTGTTTCCGCCCAAAATAGTGCTTCCGGCGTAGATAATGGTGTTGTCTTCGATGGTAGGGTGTCGCTTAGTCCCAGAAAGGGATTTTTCTACATAGCGAGCGCCCAGGGTAACCCCTTGATAGAGTTTTACATTTTTCCCGATAATCGTAGTTTCGCCCACCACAATACCGGTACCATGGTCAATGTAGAGTCTTTCGCCGATGGTGGCTCCGGGATGAATATCGATTCCGGTAGAGCTGTGGGCATACTCCGATATCACTCTGGGAAGGATGGGAATGTGCATCTTATAGAGTACATGAGCCATCCTGTAAATGGCTATTGCGTAAAAGCCGGGATAGCAGAGAACCACCTCTTCGCTGCAGTGTGCCGCTGGATCGTTTCGCCTAAAAGCATCGGCATCACGGAGCAGGCGGGTATGAATCAGGGGAATCTCTTTGAAGAATCCCGCCGTAATCTCCCCGGCCGAAAGCTGACACTCGCGGGCAATAGGCTCAACCAGTTGTGCAAACTCTTCCTGGATCTCCTCCCAACCCGCCTCAATCTGTCGCAACGACAACCGGTTTTGTTGCCGAATAGGAAAGAGCAGATTCATGAGATGATCAACGAACTTACGGGTTTCCATCAGCGAAGGAACCTCTCTGCAGTACACCTGCGTGGCTCTCAACAATCGCTTTGGGAAAAATTGTGTACTCTCGGTCATACCCATATTATTAGTGTACGCAAACCTACAAATATTAGTCCAAAATTGATGATTTTGGGCCGGTAAAGCCATTTTGTATTGAAGTGTGCATCGTGTACTTTTGCCCGAATAATATGGATACTGTGCAAATAGGGACTATCAATCTGGGAAATCTCCCGCTTTTTCTGGCTCCCATGGAGGATGTTACTGACGAATCATTCCGGTTTGTCTGTAAAATGTTTGGAGCCGACATGATGTATACAGAGTTTGTTTCGTCCGACGGCCTCATTCGCGACGCAGCTAAAACATTGCAAAAACTGGTGCTGCGCGATGAAGAGCGTCCCATCGGAATACAACTTTATGGCCACGATATGGCCGCAATGACAGAGGCCGCCAGAAGGGCTGAATTGGCCTTGCCCGACGTGATAGACCTAAACTTTGGATGTCCGGTAAGAAAGATCGCTAACCGGGGGGCAGGTGCCGGAATGTTATGCAATGTGCCTTTAATGGTAGAGATGACAGCCGCTATCGTGAAGGCAGTTAAGGTTCCGGTTACCGTAAAAACCCGACTGGGTTGGGACGACAGCAGCAAAAATATTGTAGAGGTGGCCGAACGGTTACAGGATGTGGGAATTCAGGCCATCACTATTCACGGTCGTACCCGCAGTCAGATGTATAAGGGAGAGGCCGACTGGACCCTTATAGGGGAGGTTAAAAACAATAGCCGTATGCAGATACCTGTAATCGGGAACGGCGACATCTCCTCGCCCCGAATTGCCTTTGAAATGGCCAACCGCTACGGAGTAGACGGGTTGATGATAGGGCGCGCCACTTATGGCCGACCCTGGATCTTTAAAGAGATAAAAAGCTACCTGAGGGAGGGCCGAATTATATCTCCACCCACAGTAGCCGAGCGGGTTTCACTAGCCAAGATGCACCTTCTAAAATCGGTCGAGGTAAAAGGGTTACCTACCGGGATCTTGGAAATGAGGCGTCACCTGGCCCACTATTTTAAAGGATTGCCCCACTTTAAAGAGTTTCGCATGAAACTGGTTACCCTAAACGAAGCAGATCTACTGATCGCACTCCTCGATCAAATTGCGATACATTATCAGGGGTACGAGTGGCCTGATGAGGAGGTGGTTTCCCCCTTAATCCATTAGCGCACAACTGCGCTACGTGCAAATGGTTAATGGTTAATGGTAAATGTGCGCGGGTGCTCTGGTGCAGAAATGAAGTGCTCTGGTGCTTCGAAGCGCGTGCGCGCTTCGCGTGCTGCGCTTCGCGCCAAAAATGGTATAAACGCGCAAGCGCGGAAGAGCCTTTAATGGGGGGGCAGCACTAGAGCACCAGAGCACAAAAGCACTAGAGCACTCAAGGTGCATTTGCACTTTGAAGCATTAGAGCACTTAATTGTTATTTTTGTTGTATGGAACAGAAGATGATTCGCCGCGATGGTGCGGTTATTTGTTATACGACGGGGGGAGCGGGAGAGAGTACGCTGGTGCTGCTGCATGGGTATCTTGAAAATCGGCTTATTTTTAGCGAGTTGGCAGAGTGCTTGGGTGTGTTTACCCGCGTAATTTGTGTCGATCTTCCCGGTC
>JBFWIG010000336.1:0-2775 GCA_050256115.1 Bacteroidales bacterium
GACGGATTTAAACCGTTGCAGGAACATAAATAAACTTTAAATCACAGAGGCAGAAGCGAGATGTTTCTAATGGCTCCGGTAGTTAGAAAGGTGCAAAAACCCCATGGAGCGGTGAGAATCACCTCCTGACGCAAATTGAGTTTACGATCTGTTGTAACAAAATCTACCACCTGCCTATCGTCGAACCAAACCTGCACCTTTTGTTCGGCCACTCTGATTCTGACAGCATACCACACCTGATTGGTAAAAGGAAAAATAAAGCGAGTCTCATTCTGGGCCGCATCCAAATCGTCGATATTCGACAGGCCACAGACACTTCCACCCCATCCACCCAGGATAAGGGTAAGATGCGAAACACCCACAGGGAAAGTGGCTCCGGCAAAAAAGTCGTGTCCGGCGATTCGTTTTGCCTCGAAACGCCATTCGTAATCTGTCTGAGGCAAGGTATCGGGGCCCTCATATCGCACACCGGTAAGCGAGCCGGCTGTAGCCATGGGCAAAACCATATATCCGCTGTCTAAATAGGGCGTTGCCTCCCCCCCAAAAGCAATGGTTTTCCAAGAGCCGAAGGTGGTTCCATCAAACAGCACCCCCTTGGAAGGTTCGGTGACAGGCGCTTTTGGCCAAGTACATGCGCCAATACAGACGACAAACAGAAGCAGAAGAACTTTTTTCATCAGAGATATGCAATTGCATAGGGTGAGGCGCCCGGAGAAGAAGCGAATTTCGTACAAAAATAGGAAAAAGTCGCAGATTAATTCATTTGTTCATTACCTTTGTATCGAACATTTGATCATAACCAAACTATGGCTCGACCAAAACGCATCAGAAAGGTAAAGAATCCACCCCATTATAAAGGATTTAAACCCATAGGCATCACAGAACCACAAAGCCCGGTGGTCATGAACTTTGAAGAGTATGAATCGATACGGTTAAGCGATTATGAATTACTGGGGCAGGTTGAGGCTGCGGCAGTTATGGAGGTATCCAGGCCTACCTACACGCGAATCTACGAAAGCGCCAGAAGAAAGCTGGCTCAGGCCATGGTTTTGGGGAAGCCGCTCCTGTATGAGGGAGGGAAAGTATACTTCGATAGCGAGTGGTATGCCTGCAACCATTGCGGATGTTGGTTCAACCACCCCGACCGCACCTCTGAGGTGAGCTCTTGCGCCCTATGCGGATCTATTCATGTAGTACGATACCAATCGGAAACCACAACGCAACATCCCAAATAGCAAAAAAGAAACCTATGAAAGTAGCCATTACATCAACCGGGAATAGCCCCGAAGCAAATCTGGATTGCAGGTTTGGACGTTGCAATTACTTTGTGATTTACGACACCGAAAGTCGTGCCATGGAGTTCGTTCCCAACCCCAATAAAGAGAGCATGGAGGGTGCAGGGCCGGCATCTGTACAATTGATAGCCTCTAAGGATGTGAAGAAGGTTATCTCCTGCGAGTTTGGCGCAAAGGTGAAGGCACTCTTTGATAGTTTGCAGATACAGATGATCATGTTGCACGACCCGGAAAAACGCATTGAGCAAATCATTGCCATGCTGGATCACAATGCCAGGTAAATTAAACGCCTAATCGTTCTCTATTCCATGAAAAAAATTGCCATTCCTTTAGAAGGCGGACGTCTCTGTTCGCATTTTGGTCACTGCGAACAATTTGCAGTAATCGAAGTTAAAAACCAACAAATTACCGGTTCCACATTACTTACTCCGCCGCCTCACGAACCGGGACTATTGCCCGGCTGGCTGGCCCAAAGAGGAGTTACCCACGTTATAGCCGGCGGAATGGGACAACGTGCACTCGATCTGTTTTCGGCACAAAACATCGAAGTAACGATCGGTGCCAAGCCCAAACCTGCCGAAGAGCTGGTTGCAGACTTTTTAAACCAACAATTAGAAACAGGAGATAACCTTTGCGACCATTAATCCCCAATCTCTTATGATTGTTGCCATTGCCAGCGGAAAAGGAGGTACGGGAAAGACTCTGGTTGCCACCAATCTGTTTTGGACGCTTCAGCACCGACAAATTCCGGTAACCTTGGTCGATTGCGATGCCGAGGAGCCCAATGTAGGAGAGTTCTTTTCGGGCAATCCGGACGATAGTTTTGAAGTAACACAACATATTCCGGTTATTGATCCGGAAAAATGTATATGGTGTGGAAACTGTTTCGAATACTGCAACTACAACGCCATTGTCTATTTACCCGACACCCGTTTTATACAGGTTGTAGAGACTTTATGCCACGATTGCGGGGCTTGTGTTGCGGCATGTGCTTCAGGAGCAATCACCGAAAAGGAGAAAAAGATCGGAACTGTAACCTATAATTGGATTAACAGTCACGCGTCGATAGTTACGGGCTGTACTGAGGTGGGAGTTGCTTCGCCCGTTTCGGTCATCAAAAGGGCTATCAGAGAGGCCGCCGGAAAGGAGTTTACCCTACTCGATTCTCCACCGGGCATCTCTTGTCCATTCATTGCCACGGTAAACCAGGCAGACTACGTAGTTTTGGTAACCGAACCCACACCTTTTGGACTTCACGATCTACGATTATCGGTCGATACGCTCAAAGAGTTAGGAAAACCTTTTGGCGTAATTGTCAACCGCGCCGGACTGGGAAACAGGGATGTCTACCACTACTTGAAAAGCGAACAAATTTCACTATTGGCAGAGATTCCTATGGATCGCGAAATTGCCCGAATCTATTCGGAAGGAGGCATCATAGCAGAAAGCATCCTGGAATATCGGAAAACATTCCTTCAAC
>JBFWIG010000337.1:0-2773 GCA_050256115.1 Bacteroidales bacterium
CTGTTGGCGTTCGACTTAACTACGAACTCCTGACTATAGGCGTTTTGCAACTGGTTTTGCGTAAGGGTATAGATGGAGAGGGGAGAGAAGTCTTGATCCAGGAACATCCTGTCGGCAAAATAGTTATGGCTGGTTATTGAGCTAACTACAAGTTTTTTTCCCTTATGTTCCACCAAGAGCCCGTTCGAAAGCAGGCTCCTTTGGTAGGTGGAGGGTTCGTTATAATTGACCCCGGCCACCTCTCCGCTCTCTTTATCGACCTTCCCGTAGGCATACCCTCCCTGGTCGGAGTTTTCGTACTTAACGGTATAGGTTAACTGCCAGGAGGGTGATATTTTCCAGATATATTTTCCGTGCAGCGAACCTGAATAGAGCCGATCTGCCTTCTTCCCGGTGTATTGGTTGGTAAAGAATCCCCCTTTGTATTCATAACGGCCTCCCAGCGAGAATGCCATCGTTTTGGAGGCCTTCTGATAGGTTGAGAAGCCGGCCGACAGGGTATTTCGGGTGCCCCCCGATAGCGTAATCCGGCTTCCCTGGTACGCAAAAGGCGAAAGGGTGTGAATAGAGATCAGGCCTGCCAGACTGTTTCGTCCGTAGAGGGTTCCCTGCGGACCGCGCAGTACCTCAATTCGTTCGATGTCGAGAAAATCGAAATCGAAGGTCGATTTGTCGAGATAGGGCATATTGTCTACGTATAGCCCAACAGCCGGAGCATTCATGCGCGAACCGATCCCTCGCAGATAGATGGCTGAGGTAATTTTCGAACCATAATCGGGAATAAAAAGATTAGGAACATAGGATGAGACTCCTTTGATGGCTTGCATCTGCAGCCCCTCGGTGGTTCGGCCGGTGATCATAGAGACTGCCGCCGGCAGATCGCGTAATCTTCCTGTTTCGCGGGGGGCTGTAACCACCACCTCGTTTATATCGTACTGACGGGTTTGCAGCGAGTCGGCAGACATTCCCGAAAGCCACGCTGATTGCATACAAAGTGCCATCAGCGGTAACAGAGCAAAAAATCTCATGAATATTCTATTGTGCGATAACCTATCGCGGGTTCGATAGGTAAAATAAGAAAACAACGCTTAGCTGTGCAATCCCCCCAAAAGGGGATTCGAAAGTGGGAAAGAGAAGGGTGCCTGAAATTATAACTCGTTGTAATCGGCAGATATATAGCCATTCATAATGGCATAGACGGTTAATCCCGATACGGTTTTTATCCCCAATTTGTGCATTAGGTTCTTTCGGTGCGATATTACCGTGTGGAGACTGATTGAAAGTTTCTCGGCAATCTGCTTGTTCATAAAGCCCTGGACAATGCAGAGAAGTACCTCCTCTTCGCGGGCCGATAACTCCTCCTGCGTATTCTCTTTTTGGGGGGCGGGATCCAGATGGAGCAAGAGTTGACAGATGCGGTCTACCAGATCGCCCGGCGAAAGACCCGTATCGAGCGTTTGTACATTTGCCGTATCGGACAGACAACCCGGCGGGAGCAGAACAAAGGTGCGATTTCGACGCGGGAAAAAGTAGTCAAAACAGAGCGCGAACAGTTCGGGCGAGACAATAAAGAGATCATACCCGTCGGAGGGTTCGGCCAACAGTTGTTGGCTGGTCTGGCACAGTTCTACATGGGCCGGATTGAAGTAATCGGTTAGGATAGACTTAATGCCCAATGCAATAAGTGCATTGGAATGAACCACCAAAACCTTTTGTTGCTGCAACATAGGCGGGCTTTTTTCCTACTCGGTTTCAATGATTCGTGCTACCATAGGGCAGAAAATGCGTGCGCGAATTCTGTTTTGCTGCCGCAGATCCTCCTCCAGGCTGTCGAGCGAAAAAACGGTGGCATGAGCCAGGTTATCGTTGAAGGTGCCTGAGATATGGCGGATAAGGATATTCTTTAAATCGAAGAGTGTCTCTTCGAGGGCTTCAGCGTCGCTTTTTCGGTCGGGACACAGCTGTTTTGCCTGGAGAGCGGGCCACTCTTCTTGCGGGTTATCCGAATGGGATTCCGGGGTGTGGGAGGTTACGTTGCGTAGATATCTCTTTTGCAAGGCAGGGAAGAGAACGCTGTTTTCGGTTTCGGTCCTTTCGGTGAGATGCTTTTTAACCTTGGCAAAGAGGGCATGAACAGCCCCGGGGGTTTTATTCTCCGGTCCGCAGGAGTGAAGTAAGGGTATCAGATGGTGCTCTATATTGGGGATCAGATATTTGACGTAATAATTATTGGTTTTTGTCAAATAGTCGAGCATATCGGGTAAACGAAACGAGAGCATCTTTTTTTCCGGGAAATAGTCTTCGTAAAGATGCGTATTCAAAATGGCCAACACAAAATCGACATCCAGTTGCTGTTCGGTACAGAGTTGCTGGATGCTCTTTTCGGCAGCTCCCAACCGGATGCCGAATCGGTTAATCACGGGGATAAGCGAGAGATTTCGCAGAATCACATCGCTTATTTTGGTTTGAGGCAGCAGGAGTGTCATAGCAATGGAGGCTTATTCAAATTGAAGCCGGGGGGGTGTTCCCAGACACTGAAGCGAAGAGAGAAGCTGTTTGCGGCCGGCAAATGATTCGGAGGCAAAGACGATGGCTTTTCCCATAGACCAGGTTGCAATCTCAACATGTTTGGCCCGTAAAGCCGAGCTGTTGAGACGCGAAAAGCCCGATACGGAGGCTCGTAACAGTGAGGTTGAACCCGAAAGAACGGTGTTTGCCGATGAACCATTTTCAATATCAATGATTTCGGCTTCGAACCGGGCGTCGATTTCGG
>JBFWIG010000338.1:0-2768 GCA_050256115.1 Bacteroidales bacterium
GATTTGCGAAAAAATTAGATATCTTTGAAGAGATACACACTAAATAATTGATGCTATGACTGTCAGACAATTATCCGTATTTCTGGAAAACAAGTCGGGACGATTAAACGAAGTGCTTTCCGTATTGGCTTCGGCCAAAATCAACATTACAGCGCTAACCATTGCAGATACCACAGAATATGGAATTCTGCGCATGATTGTCTCCGATCCGTCGGGGTCGCTGGCCATCTTACGCGAGCGTGGTTTCAGTGCCAATCTGAGTGAAGTGATTGCGTTGGAGTTGGGTATGGCGTCGGGTTCACTTTCTGGGATTCTCGACTGTTTTTCCGGCAGGGAAATCAGCATTGAATATCTGTATGCCTTCAGTTTTGGTTCGAAAGCAGTGGCTATACTTAGAGTGGATAACCGCGAGAGGGCCCTTGAGATCATCAGTGAAGATGGCCTGACATTGATTACCGAAGAGGATTTGAAATAGATAAGAGCCACCTATATGATTTGGAACGAAACTTTCGAATGCATGTCGCGCCAGGAGATGCGCGAATGTCAAACGGCGCGGCTGCGCGATATGGTCGACAGGGCCTATCATACCGTACCGTTCTACCGTAAAAAGATGCAGGAGCTCAGGGTTGAGCCTGAAGATATCCGGACGGTTGACGATTTACGCAAGTTGCCCTTTACCCGTAAGCAGGATCTGCGCGACAATTACCCCTTTGGGCTTTTTGCCGTGCCTATGAGCGAGATTGTGCGGGTACATGCTTCGAGCGGAACCACCGGAAAACCCACCACTGTGGGCTATACCCGACACGATTTACAAATCTGGAGTGAGGTTACCGCCCGCTGTTTTGCTATGGCCGGTATTACCCGCCACGATGTGATGCAGGTGGCATACGGCTACGGTCTCTTTACAGGGGGGTTGGGCGCTCACTATGGCGCCGAAAAGATGGGATGTACGGTTATCCCTATTTCCGGAGGGAATACCCGCAGACAGTTGCAAATCATGGCCGATTTCGGGGCCACCGTGCTTGCCTGTACCCCTTCTTACGCGCTCCATATTGCCGATGCCATGGGTGAACTTGGCTATTCGCTCAACGATTTAAAATTGCGTGTGGGTATCTTCGGAGCCGAACCGTGGACGGAAAATATGCGTCGTGAATTGGAAAGCAAATGGAATATCCGCGCCCACGATATTTATGGGCTGAGCGAAATTATCGGGCCCGGAGTGGCTAATGATTGCGAATGCCATTGCGGCCTGCACGTAAACGAAGACCATTTTATTCCTGAAATTGTTGATCCCGAAACCGGCGAGGTGCTTCCCGAAGGGGCAAAAGGTGAGTTGGTGTTTACCACCATTACTAAAGAGGGACTTCCCCTGATCCGCTATAATACGCGCGATCTCTCAACCCTCGATTATGCCCCCTGCAAGTGCGGACGTACCCTGGTCAGGATGGAGAAGATTACCGGACGAAGCGATGATATGCTGATTATCAGAGGTGTTAATCTCTTCCCGTCGCAGATTGAGCATGTGCTGCTCGAACTCAGGGCTACCAGCCCGCACTACATGCTCTTTGTGGATAAAGAGAACAATCTCGATACCCTCGAGTTGCAGGTAGAAGTTGATGAGATCTATTTTACCGATAAGATCAGTGAGTTGCAGATGTTGGGCCGCAAGATCCAACATGCACTTCAGAGTGCCATTGGTTTGAGTATAAAAGTTTCGTTGGTCGAACCCCAAACCCTTGCCCGCAGCGAAGGCAAAGCCACCCGGGTTATTGACCGGAGAAAGAAGTAACAGATAGTTGTTTTATGAGAGAGAATACTCCGATTCCCGCCCGGGTGGTTGATGAGGCCCTGGCACAGTGTAAAATTGAGAATGTTGCGGCTGCATCTATCCGAGAGATTGTAAAACTGGTAGGTCTAATTGAACAGGCCTCGGGTAAGCGATTTATCCGTATGGAGATGGGCGTGCCCGGTTTGCCGGCTTCGGAGGTGGGTGTAAAAGCAGAGATTGAAGCGCTCAGGCGGGGTGTGGCATCTGTCTATCCCTCAATCGAAGGGATACCTGTGTTAAAGCAAGAGGCTTCGCGGTTTCTGCAATCTTTTCTCGATGTAAAACTCTCGGCCGAAGGATGTGTTCCCACCGTAGGCTCTATGCAGGGAGGGCTGGCTGTTTTTATGACTCTTTCTCGTACCGATGCCCGTAAAACCACCACACTCTTTATCGATCCCGGTTTCCCGGTTCAGAAACAACAACATAAAATCCTGGGCGTTCCTTTCGAGTCGTTCGATGTATATGAGTACAGGGGCGAAAAGTTGCGCGCCAAACTGGAGGGGTATCTCTCACAGGGTCATATCTCCTCAATACTCTACTCCAGCCCCAATAATCCTTCGTGGATTTGTCTTACACCTAAAGAGTTGCAGATTATTGCCGAGTTGGCCGATAAGTACGATGTAGTGGTGTTAGAAGATCAGGCCTATTTTGGCATGGACTTTCGTACCGATTACTCCCGCCCTGGAACCGCTCCCTACCCCCCTTCGGTGGCACACTATACCGATCGATATATTTTGCTCTTCTCGGCGTCGAAGATTTTTAGTTATGCCGGACAAAGGATTGGCTTTCTTGCAATAAGCGATGCCCTCTATCACCGTGGTTATCCCGATTTAAAGCGGAATTTTGCTTCGTCCGTGCTGGGCCATGCCTTGGTGTACGGAGCCCTTTATGGAATCTCTTCGGGTACCTCCCATTCGTCGCAGTACGCGGTGGCCGCTAT
>JBFWIG010000339.1:0-2765 GCA_050256115.1 Bacteroidales bacterium
ACGAAACCGCTAAGGAATCAACTGAAAAGCCTTAGATCGGCCAGAAATTGTGACACATCCTTTTCGGTGGTGGCAAAAGATGTCATAAGCCTCACCTCGCCGGTAGCATGATTCCAGGTATGAAAGTGGTGCCTTTCCCTAAGGGGCTCAACCGCTCCGGGAGGAAGAGTTACGAATAGTGCATTGGTCTGCCTCTCTTGGGTAAGCGTAACCCCGGAGGCTTGTCGAAGCCCCTTTTCGAGCAGCTGTGCCATATCGTTGGCATGGGTTGCCGGCACCTTCCAGAAATCGTCCTGCAAAAGTGCCTCAAACTGGGCCGAGATAAAACGCATCTTCGAAAAAAGCTGTGCCCCTTGCTTGCGGACAAAGGGAAAGTGAGGCACCAGCTCATCGCGCAATAAAACTACAGCATCGCCAAAGAGCATACCACATTTTGTGCCGCCAAAAGAGAGTACATCTACCCCCGCGTCGGTAACAAACGCGCCAAAAGGAAGACCCAGGGCTGCAGCAGCATTGGTAATACGCGAACCATCCATATGGAGATACATTCCCCGGCTGTGCGCTAATTCAGCCAGCGCAGCTATCTCGGACGGAGAATAGAGTGTTCCTAACTCAGTAGGCTGCGAAATGGAGATTACACCCGGCTGCGCATGGTGCTGCACCCCAAAACCATGCAGCAGTGGAAATACCAATCGGGGCGTCAATTTCCCATCAGGCGTAGGCACTGCAAGAAGTTTGCAGTGGGTAAACCGCTCCGGAGCCCCGCATTCATCAACGTGTATATGTGCCGTTTCGGCACATATACACGCGTGAAAGGGTTGGGTTACAGACTGTAGAGCCAGGATATTTGCACCTGTACCGTTGAATACGGGAAAGAATTGTGCCTCTTTCCCGAATTCACGCCGAAACAGCTGCTCTACGCGCTTTGTACAGAGATCTTCGCCATAGGCCAAATCGAAGTCGCGATTTGCATTCTGAATCGCCGCCATAAACCGGGGATGAACGCCGGCATGATTGTCGCTCCCGAAACTATGTTGAAAAGGCACAGTTATACAAATTTTTCGCGTTTCTGCAGATTAAGCAGCCCGAAAAGCAGGAAAACAATACTGCCAATCACCAGAAACATACGGTTTTTTACAATCGTTTGCTCCCAAATAAGGGAGTGAATATTCTGTGGCGTTTCAAACGGATTCAGCATCACATCCCACATAGTATTCCGGAGAAAGTCGCCCATAATAATCATGAATACCCCCAGAATAACCATCACAACCGCTGTTCCGTTACCACTTCTAATCTGGGTTGAAAGGTAAAATGCCAGGTTCCCCATAAAGAGCAAAGGAAAGAAGAGTTGAGCGGCCATCTCGAGCGGATTGACAGGGTAGAGCAGAAAAGAGGCAATGAGCCCAAAAAAGAGCAAAAGCACAAAGACAATCACATAGATCATCATAAGACGTGTGAGCCACACTTTGTACCTATAGTTGGGTATCCCGAACAGAATCTCGAGAATCCGCATATCATCATCGTTCTGAATGCCATACACAGTAGGATAAAAGATCAGCAGAAAGGCGGGAAAGATCATTAATCCGTATATCAACCCCTCGCCCATTACGTCGGCCTGGAGCACACTGTTTACCATATAGAACCCAAAAAAACCAAGAGATGCCAACACAAACCAAACAAACTTGTTGGCAAATATAATCTTCATGTTATATCGCGACAGAAGAAGCGTATTCCTCAATAGTCTTCTTAAATGCATGGCGAAATCGTTTTAGCTTTCATATTCTTAAGTAGACAGAGATAGGCGTCTTCCAGAAGCGGTTCAACAGCAATGGCATCGTCGGCAGGTTTCTCTTCAGAGAGATATCTTACCTTAATCATGCTCCCCTCTTGCATATGATGAACAACCCGCTGCGGATCGAGCTGATCGAACTCCTTCATCGGGATGGTAAACTGCCATACCAAACCTTCGGCAAACTCTACCATTTCGCTGGGGGAACCAAAATACTTCAGATCGCCTTTGTTAATGACAACCACCTGGTTACATGAACTGGCAATATCTTCGATAATGTGGGTCGAGAAGACCACAATCCTTTCGCGGCTTAACTCCACCAGAAGATTTCTGAAGCGGATTCTTTCGCGAGGATCCAATCCGGCAGTAGGTTCGTCGACAATCAGAATGCGCGGCAGATGGAGCAAAATCAGTGCAATACCAATTCGCTGCTTCATACCCCCGGAGAAAGAACCAATGGTTTCATCCTTATGATCGAACATATGTACCGATTTCAAGACATACTCCAACCGCTCGTGACGAAGATCCGGATCGGTTAACCCCTTCAACATAGCCTGATAATCGAGGAATTCCCAGGAAGTCATGTTCTCGTACGTACCAAACTCCTGCGGAAGGAAGCCGATAAGGCTCTGCAACTCTTCGCGGTATTGTTGGGTATCGATCCCGTTAATAAAGATTTTACCATAACTCTGGGTGAGGATACCGCAAAGGATACGCATGAAAGTAGACTTACCTGCCCCATTGGGACCCAACAACCCGAACATACCGGTCTCAATCTCGAACGAGACACCCTTTAAGGCTTTGAAAGGAACCTTCCGCTTGCCAAAAATGGGAATACTCTTCACCATGCGATAGAAACCCCGCTTAAGGGCACTATTGCGGCCGATGATTCGCTCAATGTTGATCCCCTTCTCATAGAGATAGGCCGAAACACGGTAAACCATCATGATAAAGAGCCAGAATATGGCCACAAAGG
>JBFWIG010000340.1:0-2762 GCA_050256115.1 Bacteroidales bacterium
ATTATAGGCTGCAGCGGCAACACTCCAGCTGTTGCCAAACCGATCGTAAGCCTTACGAAGAAACTTGCAGGCCACACGGGTTGCCTTCTCTACATGATAACGCTCATCTATCTCGGCATTCACCTCCAGGCCATACTCCTGACCGGTGGTTCGCATGATCTGCCAGAAACCGGCCGCACCGGCAGGCGATACCGTCTGCATAAGACCACTCTCTATCACCGCAACATATTTCAGATCGGAGGGGAGCTTCTCCTCCGCCAAAATCTTTTCGATAAGGGGAAACCAACGCCCGGCCCTTTTCAGATAGAGCATCGTGTTAGACTGCCAGTACATATTTACCAACACCTCTCTGTCGAGGGCTTCAAGTACATCGAACCGATTCAGTGGAACCCCTTCGCCACAAAAATCAATCTTTGCAGGCATATCGGGAGGATAGATGGCATACCGCGCACGGATGGCCTGATTAAAACGCTCGGGCTCCTCGGTTTTCTCTACAAATCGGCAGGCAAAGAGCCAAATTAAGAGAGATCCGGCAGTTAAGCAGAGAAACCCGGCAATAGAAAACAAACCTTTTCGACGCATACAAAAACCTTTTGGGCCCGGCCCGTTAGAATCGGACAAAGGTACGGATAATCTGCCATGATGTGAAAAAGATATAGATTGGCAGGTGGTATTTCGTGAATATATTTTATCTTCGCGGCGGATTTAAAACCAAAACTATCATGAACTTGAAAAAATTATCCTTTGCTCTCCTTCTGGGAGGTGCCTTGTTAGCCTCCTGCTCTACTTCCGATTACAGCAACGCTAAACTGCAGAACGAGGCCGATACCGTTAGCTACTATCTGGGCTACAACATTGGCCAGGGTTTCCAGACGTTACCTGCATTCGATCTGAACCGTGAGGCCCTGATCAAGGGATTCTTCGAAGCCATCGACTCCACCTCCGAAATTTCGGCCGAAGAGTTGAATATGAAACTGCAAACCTTCTTTATGGAGTTGCAGCAGAAAGAGAGCCAAAAAGCGCTTGAAGAGGGAAGAGCTTTCCTTGAAAAGAACAAATCGGCCGAAGGCGTAGTAGCTCTTGAAAACGGGCTGCAATACCAAATTCTCACCGCTGGAACCGGACCCAAACCCGATTCTACCAGCACGGTTAAGGTACATTACCATGGTACAACCCCTGCAGGCGTTGTCTTCGACAGTAGTGTAGATCGCGGCGAACCCGTTACCTTTCCGGTTAACGGCGTAATCGAAGGCTGGCAGCAGATTCTCCCCATGATGCCTGTTGGTTCGAAGTGGAAAGTATGGATTCCCACCGAACTGGGTTATGGCGAAAACGTACGTTCGGGCGGCGAAATCAAACCCAATATGCCTCTTGTATTCGAGATTGAGCTCCTGGGCATTGAACCTGCCGGAACACCTGCTCAGTAACCCATCTTTTGTATAGGGATTTATCCCCAAAGAGGCTGCCGCATTATCACGGCAGCCTCTTTTGCGTTCTCACAAAAATCATGTAGGTTTGCGCCACCTGACGATGTTATCTATGAAAAGACCCCTCCTTCTGCTCTGCCTGTTGCTCTGTTTACAGGGAATTAAGGCACAGTTGGGTCAACGGGGCGGTGCCCTTCAGGGGCTCAGAACCGAACAGGGCGGCCGCGAAGGATCATCGAGCAGTTTCCCCCAAAGTCAGCGCAGAAGTTCGGCCGGCCGCGACTCTATCCCCTCCGATACCATCCGTGTAGAGGCACTCCGTCTCGAGGGCCGCATCCGGAAACAACCCCTTCCGGTGTTGCTCGATACCACCCTCAATCGGTTCAATGAGCATGAGCCGTGGATGAAAAAATCTTACGCCAACACCTATCTGGGTAACTTCGGTACGCCCTATGTCTCGAATCTCTTTTCATCGCAACCCAGAGCCTCACAGTATCGCTTTGGAGAGTATCTGCAGGGCTACTTCCATCGCCCCGAAGATCTGCTCTTTTTTCGTACCCGAACCCCCTATTCGGTAGCTACGCATACCAATGGAGGCAGCCGAAAGTTGGCCGAACAGACCATCAAATTTTTGCACACACAAAATATCTCGAAGGCTTGGAACGCCGGTATCCTCTACGACGGATTCTCCTCAAACGGCATGTACGAGAACCAGCGAACCACCCACAGCAGTTTTTCGCTCTTCTCAAGTTACGAATCGGAACGCTATAACGCTTTCGGTTCGATAAGCCTGGGTTTCCATAAAATGCAGGAGAATGGGGGGCTTTCCGACTACCTATTCTTTGAAAGCGATGAGAACAAAGATATCTCCGAGGCTCAGGTGATGCGTTTTGCCGGTATGAAAAATCTGGTGCAGGAGTTTTCGCTCTTCATGGTGCAACGGTATCGATTTGGCAGATATCAGTTTGTGAACGAAACCGATTCGGTGCCCACCTTTGTACCCACCCGCTTTACGCTGGAGCACAACCTGCAGATACTTCGTACGGGCCGAACCTTCTCGGCAGGTGAGATTCCCGCCGAAATGGCAAAACATCTTCCTCCGCCCCAATTCAGCACCACTTTTACCAACGACAAGTCACTGCTTCGCACTTTCCGTAACGACTTCTATCTGGCCATCACAGAGCGCCCGCTTAAAAAGATTACCGCCGGATTCAAAGCAGGCATTGTTACTGAGCTCGATCGCTATAATCACCCTGTCAGGCCCGATACCCTCTACGACGAAACCGATACCGTAGTGCTCGCTATTAAAAAGAGTACTTCGTTGAATTATACCAA
>JBFWIG010000341.1:0-2744 GCA_050256115.1 Bacteroidales bacterium
GCTGCAGGGGAAACATATCCTTTTGGGCGTTACCGGTAGCATTGCTGCCTACAAAGCTGCTGTGCTTATACGGCTTCTGGTAAAGGAGGGCGCTGAGGTCAGGGTGGTAATGACCCCCCTGGCTAAGTCGTTTATTACCCCGCTTACCCTAGCCACCCTCTGCAAACAGCCCATCCTGGTCGATTTCTTCGACCCGGAGAATGGAAGTTGGAACAGCCATGTATCGCTGGGGCTCTGGGCCGATGCCTACCTGATTGCCCCTGCCACTGCCAACACCCTGGCTAAGATGGCAAATGGAATTTCCGATAATCTTCTGCTTACCAGCTATTTGTCGGCGCGATGCAAAATCTTTGCCGCACCGGCTATGGACCTCGACATGTACCGCCATCCTGCCACTCAGGAGAATCTGCAGCGTCTGCGGAGCCGGGGCGTAGAGATTATTGAGGCGGCCTCGGGGGCGCTTGCCAGCGGACTCGAAGGACAGGGCCGAATGGAAGAACCCGAAAAGATTACTGAGGTACTGGCTGCCTTCTTCGCTAAAAAAAAAACCACACCCTCTCCTCTTGAGGGGAAAACCCTCTTAATTACTGCCGGCCCCACCTACGAAAAGATAGACCCGGTTCGCTACCTGGGCAACTTTTCGTCGGGGAAAATGGGTTATGCCCTTGCTGAGGAGTTGGCCGGGCGGGGAGCTAACGTTGTGTTAGTGAGCGGCCCTACCCACCTTTCGGTTTCTCATCCCTCCATCAGGTTGGTACAGGTAACCTCGGCAGCCGAAATGCTGGAGGCTTCACTGACCGCTTTCGATAGTGCCGACGGCGCCATCATGGCGGCTGCAGTTGCCGATTATACCCCGGCCGAACCGGCAAACCAAAAGATAAAAAGGGGCCCTGCCAACATGAGCATTCCCCTGAAACCCACCATCGATATTGCTGCCACACTCGGTGCAAGGAAGAGAACCGGGCAGGTGGTTGCCGGGTTTGCCCTGGAGACCATGCAGGAGGAGCTTCACGCTATCGAAAAGCTGAAAAAGAAAAATCTCGATTTTATTGTATTGAACTCGCTGCGTCATGAAGGGGCGGGATTTCAAACCGATACCAACCAAATTACCATTTTCGACGCTCTGGGCAGATCTTTTGCCTGGCCACTGAAGCCAAAAAGCGAGGTGGCTTCCGATATTGCCGACAAGTTATCTGAATACTTCCTTACATGAAAAGGTTTGCCCGGATAGTGCTCTTGCTTTTGCTCCCCCTACTATCGCTCCCGGCGATGGCTCAGGAGCTGAAGTGCCGGGTATCGATCAATACCTCTCAGTTGCAAAGTAACAACCGCCGCCTTTTCGGATTGCTCGAAAACGAGATGTCGCGCTTTATGAACGGTCGTTCCTGGACAGGCCAAAATTACAGCATAGAGGAGCGAATTGAGTGTAGTCTGTTTCTCACCCTCTCGGGCGAATCCGGAAACGATTTCAGAGGCATGCTGCAGATTCAGGTGGAACGACCGGTCTTTGGGGCCACGTATAAAACACTTCTGTTAAACTATATAGATCAGCTCGTTGAGTTCAGCTATATAGAGAGCGAAACGCTCGAGTATAACGAAACTGCCTTTACGTCGAACCTCTCTTCACTGCTGGCCTACTACGCCTATCTGATTATCGGGCTCGATGCCGACACCTTTGCACCCTTGGGCGGAACCCCTTGGTTTACTAAAGCAGAGGCCATTGCTGCCAACGCGCAAAATGCACGGGAAAAGGGGTGGAAAGCGTTCGACGGAAGCGGGAACCGGAACCGCTACGCCCTGATTCAGAACCTTCTCGACAGTAAATACCGGGGCGTTCGCACCTTTTTATACGACTATCACCGCCTGGGTCTCGACAAACTTTCGCAATCGGTTACCGACGGACGGGCCAAAGCGCTGGAGAGTGTGATGCAACTCAAGGATGTCCATGCCTCCCGACCCGATAGTTATATGGTATGGATTCAACTGCTTTGCGATGCAAAGGCCGATGAGTGGATAGAGCTCTTCTCCAAGCTTTCCGAAATGGAGAAGCAAACCACCGCGCTGATGCTAAAACAGATGAATCCCTCGAACATTACCAAATACGATCGGCTTACAAAACCCTGAAAGAGCATGCTTTCCCGGCTGGTTATACAAAATTACGCCCTGATACGCTCGGTCGAGATAGCTTTCGACAAAGGTCTCTCTATTATTACGGGCGAAACGGGTGCCGGTAAATCGATTATGTTGGGGGCGTTAGGCCTTTTAACCGGCGATCGGGCCGACAGTTCGGTTCTTCTCGATACCGAAAAAAAATGTGTGGTAGAGGGGAGTTTCCGGCTGGGTGCCTATGATTTGCAGCCCTTCTTCCAGGCAAACGATCTCGACTACGAAGAGGAGTCGCTGATTCGCAGAGAGATTTCGGCCGACGGACGCTCCAGAGCCTTTGTCAACGATACGCCCGTTACCCTTTCGGTGCTGAAGTTACTGGGGAGTCAGCTAATCGATGTCCATTCGCAACACAATACCCAGTATCTGCATCAACCTGCATTTCAACTGCATGTTGTCGATGCCTTTGCTAACCAGCTGGCCGCCGTGGCACGCTTCAGCGAACAGTACAAGCAGTATAAAAGGGTGTCGCAACAATTCGACGCGCTGCAAGAGGAGTCGGAAAACCGAAACAGAGAGAGTAACTACCTCCAGCACCAGTTTAACGAGCTGCAATCGGCATCGTTGCAGCAAAAGAT
>JBFWIG010000342.1:0-2739 GCA_050256115.1 Bacteroidales bacterium
TACCGGGTGCCGCAAACAATCGCCGTCCGCAAACCGGCCAGACCCAGATTGACGAGGCTACCCTGGAGGCCTATCAGAAAAACCACAGTGCCATTGAGCTGGTTAACACCCTTCCGGCCGAAAAAGTAAAATCGGTTCGCTGGTACATCGACTGCGGCGACGACGACTTCCTCTACGAAGGCAATGCCCATCTCCACATTGCCATGCGCAAAAAAGAGATTCCCCACGAATTCCGCGTCCGCGATGGTTCGCACAGCTGGCGCTACTGGCGCGAAGCACTCCCCGAAGTGTTAGACTTTGTATCGCAAAGCTTCCATCAAAACTAACCGAATGGCGCTTTTCACGAACACGCTCCATAAAAAAACCCGGCTGCTCATTTGCAGACCGGGTTTTTTATCGGGGCAGAGAAGCTGCGACCCTTACTTCTTATCGTACACCGAAGTCATCTTCATTTCGCCGTTAGGAGTAGTAAACGAGTTAGTAACCGTCAACACCGTGGGCGAAGTCAACACCCAAGCCTCCTTGGTAATAAACTCCGTCTTCTGACCCTCCCTTTCGAACTCCATCTTGGTGGTAATGGTCATAGTCTTACCGTCGGCCGAGAAAGCCACCGTCGATTTACTGGTTATCTCGCCGAAAACCGGATTCACGCTCTCCTTACCATCGAGGGTATACTTCAACGTCATATCGCCCCTTTCGGAGGTTCTCACCAACTGAAGGAGGTTGGCTTCCTGCGTTACCACCATCTTCTGGACAGACATACGGGGGCCATTGCCCTCGGGTTGTGTACTCTTAGCCTCATTAAAAGCCCAGGTACCGGCAAAATTGGCCTTCGTTTGACCCATAAGGGTGGAAGGAATCATGCAGCAAACTGCAAGAAGAGAAACTGCGAAAAATTTAACAACTGATTTCATAAGCAAATAATTAGTGGTTAGTGGTGAATTAATGGTTAATGGTGAATGGTGAATGGTTAATGCGCTTCGCGCGGTGCTCTGGTGCTTCGAAGCGCGCTGCGCTTCGAGTGCTGCGCTGCGCGCTGGTGCTCTAATGCTCTGGTGCTACGCAATTCTTAAGACTTAGATTATGGTCGGCGGAAAAGGTTTAATGTTGGGTGGGCTATTGGGGAATTAATTTTCTGAGGGTTGCGGTTTTTTGCAGTTTTATGTAGCGGAAGTTGCCACGCAGGGCTGCAGGCTGATCGGTTAAAAGGGTAAGGGAGGTGTGGGCAGCGATAGTTTCGAAATGGCGGGTAATGTCGGTGAAAAAGAGGTTCAGAAAGAGGTTGGCCACTCGCCGGGCAAACGAAATCGGCTTTCCAGGGGGCACAAATTTGTCGAAAACCACCACCTCTCCTCCCGGTGTAAGAACCCGTTCAACCTCACGCAAACAGGCTACAGGATCAGGCAGTACCGAAAGAATGAGATGAAGCACCACCTTATCGAAGCGATTGTCGGGAAATTCCAGCGCCTGGCCGTCCATAACCATTGCCGTAACCGGCAACTGCAACCGTTCGCTGCGTAAACGGATCCGCTCCACCATAGCAGGCGAAATATCAGTGGCAACCACCTCACAACCCCGCTGAAGAAAATCGAGATCGAGCCCCGTACCCGCCCCCACAATCAACACCCTATGACCCGGTTCTACCCCCAACAACCCCAACGAACGCATCCGTCGGGCGCGAAAGAAAACCGCAAAAACATCATAAACAGGCGCATAAAAAGAGTACCGCACCCGATTCCACCTATTCGTATTCACCCCATCACCACCAAATCATTACCCTCGCATCACCTAACTACTGCTCCACTCAGATCTTACTGTATTACCGCGCGCAGCGCAGCACCCGAAGCGCGCACGCGCTTCGAAGCACCAGAGCACCCGCGCGAAGCGCAGCATTAGAGCATTAGAGCATTGCGCTTTAGCGCAGCACTAGAGCACTAGAGCACTTTAATCAATATCTCCTTAAACTCAATCCCCTGTCCCTCAGACTGCAGCCCGATGTACCCTTCGGTAAGCGGAGCACGATCTTTAATCAGGGTGGTATCGAAGCCTGAGGCCACGCCACCGGCCAGTTCTACTTGCGTTTTGGAGTATTGCAGCACGGTGTCGCCGTTTACGATGTGTTTTACCAGTGAGTCGCGGTAGACTATGATCTCGCCGGTTACCCATTCTGCTAATTCGTAGGTTTTTGAGGTGGAGTTGATGCAGTGGCGGGGGTCGAGCCTCCCCTCAAAGAACACGCCGGTACCGGGCGAACACATATTGCCTGTGGGGCGGGGACGGCCGTCGCCCATACCGCAAAGAATCTGGTATTCAACCGAAATGGGCCAGTTCTGCTCCTTCAGAATGGTTTTGGGATCTTGCGAATGAAACATCACCCCGCTGTTGCGAACCGTGTAGCCGGGGGCATCCTTTTGCCATTGATCCCGGAAACGATAGGTAAACTTAAGATGATACGAGGAGAAGGATTCGTCATAAAAAAGATGACCGTACTGCTCATTAAAGGGGCCGTAATCGTCGTAATTGATCTGGATGGCCCCGTCAACCACCCGAAAGGTGTTGGCATAGTTCTCACCCACGTTGTGGTGGTGAATCTTTACCACCCAACCCTCCAAATCTTTGCCGTTAAACAGGGAGCGCCATTCGGCATCGGCCCCTGCGCCCCTCTTAGCACCATTGGTAGCACAGGCAGAAACAATCACTAAAAAAGCAAGAAAAGAAAACAGACGGAATCTCATAGTA
>JBFWIG010000343.1:0-2708 GCA_050256115.1 Bacteroidales bacterium
ATCAGGAAGCATTTTAACCCTTTTCAGGTAGAGGATCCGCTTTCCGGAAGGATCTATCTCAAAACCCGACACTCCCCCGGTAATGGAGGAGATCTGCTTTGACTCCGATCCGTCGGGATTCATCTCGAAAAGCTGATTCTCCCCATTCACATCGTTGAGATACCAAATTTTTCCATTCACGGGATGCCAGCGCGGATTGGAATAAGCGCCTTCTACGGGCATCAAAGCAACGGGATTGCCGCCCGCAACCGGAAGGGTATAGAGCTGCTTTTTGCCGCTATTCTCCTCCAGATTGTATCGGGTTACGGCAAACAGGAGCGTCGATTGGTCGGGCGCACAACGCACCTCACCCAAACGGGCAAATTTCCACAAAATCTCAGGCGTCACTCTTCCACCGGCAATTTCGGCAGGCGTGAGCAGAGGATCGGGAGCGGCAGAACCATCCGTGCCGCTGCCGGAACAACCCGTCAGAAGAGGTGCAGAACATACCATGATCGGTACCAAAAGCTTACGCAGCAACAGATTATACATTTTCCGCATCGGGATCATCCTGAGAAGGGGGCGCCGAAAAAAGTGCATTCTTTATCTTGAGGGTTAACTCTTCGGCCAGTTCGGGATTATCGCGCAGTAATGATTTCACAGCATCGCGCCCCTGCCCGAGTTTGGTATCGCCGTAACTGAACCAAGAGCCGCTCTTTTTAACGATACCCTGCTCAACACCCAAATCAACAATCTCGCCGATACGCGAAATACCCACACCAAAGACCACATCAAACTCTGCCTTCCGGAAGGGAGGCGCAACCTTATTCTTTACCACCTTCACCCTAACCCGGTTACCACTCACCTCATCGCCCTCTTTCAATTGCGTCACCTTGCGAATATCGAGGCGAACCGACGAATAAAATTTAAGTGCATTTCCACCGGTAGTGGTTTCGGGATTTCCAAACATCACACCGATCTTATCGCGCAACTGGTTGATGAAAATACAACAGGTATTGGTTTTGCTGATGTTGGCGGTAAGTTTGCGCAAAGCCTGCGACATAAGACGTGCCTGAAGACCCATCTTCGAGTCGCCCATATCACCTTCTATTTCGGCCTTCGGCGTAAGCGCAGCCACAGAGTCGATAACGATAATATCGATAGCCCCTGAGCGAATCAACGAATCGGTCACCTCAAGTGCCTGTTCGCCATGATCGGGCTGCGAAATATAGAGATTGTCCATATCAACCCCCAGGCTCTCGGCATAGGTACGATCGAAAGCATGTTCCGCATCGATAAAGGCTGCTATGCCCCCTTGCTTCTGCGCCTCGGCAATGGCATGGATGGCCAGGGTGGTTTTACCCGACGACTCGGGTCCGTAGATCTCTACCACACGTCCGCGGGGATAGCCCCCGATTCCCAGTGCCACATCAAGGGCAATAGAGCCGGTGGGGATACAGGGCACCTCAATAATTGTACGATCGCCCATCTTCATGATGGTTCCCTTACCATAATCTTTATCAATCTTATCTAAAGCCAGTTGAAGTGCTTTTAACTTCTCTTTGCTGATCTCTTTTTTTGCCTGATTTTCCATAGTGTACTGTTATTGTAAGTTTACCGATTGCCGGCTAATTCGCATTTCCGCCCCGCCGTTGAGGCAAATATACCGTTATTTTGAGAGAACCTTATTGCGCTGTAATGGCTTTTAAACGGCCTACAATGTTGCGATTACAGCCCCAATTGGCGTATTCCGGGAGAGGTGAATCAAGGTGGAGCGCAACTTCCTCACGCCGAAACTGCATCAGACTCTGCTCCATCCGTCGGGCACTCGAGTGGAGTGCCTGCACCCCGGTAGCGAGCAATAAGGGGGCATTATCCGGGTTTACTCCCCCACCGGCCATCAGCGCAATACGGCCTGCGGCCTGCAACACCAACTGCCCTATCAACGAAGCCCCCTCAACCGCTGTGGGCTTCTGCCCCGATGTAAGAATTCTGTGACAACCACAAGCAATTACGGCTTCGAGCGCCATAAAAGGATCGGAAGTAAGATCAAAGGCACGGTGAAAAGTGACCTTAAGCGGTGCTGCCAGGCGGGTAAGATAGCCTGTTCTCTCAATATCGACCGTTCCGTCGCTGCACAAGATCCCTATAACCACCCCATCGGCACCCGCGTCACGCGCCATCACAATATCTTCGGCCATGGTACGAAACGCAATATCGGAATAGCAGAAATCACCGCCCCTGGGCCTGATCATCACATATAACTGCCCATTAAAGAGGCTTCTTGCCAATTTTATCGCGCCATATGAAGGGGTAACGCCTCCTTCGGCCGGCGAAGCACACAACTCAACCCGATCGGCGCCCCCCTCTGAGGCCGCTACACACGATTCCGGCGAATAGACACAGATTTCGAGTTCGGCTCTATATGTCGATTTTTGCATACCGGGCATGCTTTTCGATAAAATCTCTGCGCGGTGGCACGTCATCGCCCATCAACATGGAGAAGATTCTATCTGCCTCGGCAGCACTCTCGTTGGTAACCTGACGAAGGGTACGATGCTCGGGATTCATGGTGGTGTCCCATAACTGTGAAGCGTGCATCTCGCCCAATCCTGTATAGCGCTGCACTTGAACCGAGCTCTCTTTCGCTTGACCCGGGTCATCTATGGGACGTAGCCGATCGTCTTCCGTCCAACAGTGCACCTCGTTATTGCCTCTCTGAGCCAAAT
>JBFWIG010000344.1:0-2685 GCA_050256115.1 Bacteroidales bacterium
GCCGAGGCGGCAGTGAAGGGAAAAAGAGAAAAGGAGGCCATAAGCAACAGGGCCAGCCCCTTGGTTACGTTGCGGCATAAACGCAGCGAAAACGGATGGTTACAATTAGTGTTCATAGAATGAGTTAGGGTTAAAAGGAGCCTAAAGGTACAAATTATTTTCGGGTGCGAACCCACACTTTGAAAAGCTCATTGGCCAATAGCGGGATAAGCCCCAACAGGATGGTGATGGCCACACTTCCGGGATCGAGCATCTGCAAGCGAAATGCATCGCGGAGTACCGGGATGGCCAGCAGAACCCATTGGAGTCCAAGCCCCAATACAATGGCACCCATAAGATAACGGTTAGAGAAGAGACCAATGGTGAAGATCGATTTCGTGGGGTTTCGCATAGCAAGGGCAAAGAAGAGCTGACAGCTGATCAATACCATAAAAGCCATGGTACGCGCATATTCTACTATCTCTTCCGGGATGGCCTTGTCGAAGGGAGAGTAGCCGCTTTGTACAAATCCGGTATAGAAGGCAAATATGGTGAGCAAACCAATCAGTACGCCACCAAATAGTGCATGTTTTCCGGCGCCTCCGGCAAAGAAGCTCTCTTTGGGATTCCGGGGTTTGGCCTGCATTACATCGGGATCGCCGGGATCCATCCCCAGCGCAATGGCCGGAAAAGAGTCGGTAAGGAGGTTGATCCAGAGCAGTTGAGTAGCAATCAACGGCGACTCCCAACCAATTAGTAATGTGAGGAACATGGCCACAATTTCGCCCAAATTACAGGTAAGCAGGAATAGTACCGATTTTTTGATATTGTTGTAGATATTCCGTCCTTGTTCGATGGCGGTTACAATGGTGGCAAAGTTGTCGTCGGTGAGAATCATGTCGGCCGCTCCTTTGGCCACGTCGGTGCCGGTAATACCCATTGCTACGCCGATATCGGCTGCGTGCAGAGAGGGTGCATCGTTAACGCCATCGCCGGTCATCGATACAATGTTGCCGGCCGATTTCAGGGCATGTACAATCTTTACTTTATGCGAGGGCGAAACCCGGGCAAATACCCGGAATTGCCCGATTTTTTCCGAGAATTCCGCTTCCGAAAGGGTGTCGATCTCAGCGCCGGTAATGGCCTGGTCCAAACGTTGGGCAATACCCAGTTCGCGGGCAATGGCCAGGGCGGTGTTTTTGTGGTCGCCGGTAATCATGATGGTAGTAATTCCGGCCCGTCCGGCCAACTTGACCGACCCTTTTACCTCCGAACGAGGTGGGTCTATCATCCCCACAAAGCCAATAAGAATCAGACTGTTTTCCATCTCGGCAGGCTCTATAATCGTCTCGACCGGTTTATAGGCTGCACCCAGGGTTCGGAGTGCCTGATCCGACATAACTTCGGTGGCAGCATTGAATCTGCGTCTGTGGGCATCGGTGAGGGGAACCACCTCTCCGTTTTCGAGTACATGGGTAGAGATGGCCAGCAAATTATCGATAGCCCCTTTGGTGTAGACGGTATAGGCACCCTGCTCTTCTACCAGCGTCGACATCAACTTTCGATCCGAATCGAAAGCGAATTCACCCACTCTTTTGCAGGTGCTCTCCAATCCTTTGCGATCGATACCCAGATCATCACCCAGGATCAGCAGCGCAATTTCGGTGGGATCGCCGGTGCCCTTTCCCTCATTGTAAGTGGCATCGGAGCAGAGGATCATAGCTTTGGCCAGAAGTTTTGCCGTGGTATCCTGAGTAGGCTCCTGACTCTTTTTTACCTCACTTTCGCCTTTGAGCGAGAAGTATTTGGTAACTGTCATTTTGTTCTGGGTGAGCGTCCCGGTTTTGTCGGAGCAGATGATGTTTACCGAACCGAGCGTTTCTACCGCAGGAAGCCGTTTAATGATGGCATTCTGACGCGACATCACCGTTACGCCAATAGAGAGCACTACGGCTACAATGGCAGCCAATCCCTCCGGAATGGCCGCTACTGCCAGCGAAACTGAGGTAAGAAACATCTCGGAGATATTCCTGCCCTGAAAGAGTGCCACGATAAAGATAAACACACAGACACCGATGGCCATCTTGCCAAGGGTTTTGCCCAGTTCGTCAAGGCGGATCTCCAAAGGGGTTTTGGTATCACTCCCATCATCGAGCATCGTGGCAATTTTTCCCACCTCAGTCTGCATGCCGGTGGCTACGGCTACTCCGATACCCCGTCCATAGGTGACAAGGGTAGACATAAAGGCCGAATTGGTGCGGTCGCCTAACGGAGTATTGGGTTCGGTAAACAGTAACCCGGCTTGCTTTTCGGAAGCTACCGATTCGCCGGTGAGGGCCGACTCTTCTATTTGGAGGTTGGCACTCTCAATAAGCCGAAGGTCGGCTGCTACAAATCGTCCGGCATCTAAAAGCAGCACATCGCCCGGAACCACACGTTCCGACTCAATCTCTCGTACAACGCCGTCTCGTTTAACCAGTACTTTGGGAGAGGTCATCTTTTGGAGCGCCTCAATGGCTTTTCCTGCCTTAACCTCCTGAATAACGCCCAGAAGAGCATTTACTACGATCACCATCAAAATGATGACCGAGTCGATATATTCGCCCATGAATAGGGTAATAAGTACGGCCACAAACAGTACGTAGATGAGCCAGTCTCGGAGTTGCGCGATAAAAAGCTGCGCAAAGTTTTTCTTTTTCTTCCCCT
>JBFWIG010000345.1:0-2665 GCA_050256115.1 Bacteroidales bacterium
TGTACCTTGCTTGCTACGTTTCTCTCGCAAATAGTTCCTCTTATGCACTTCTCTATTTTTTTGCTGGCTTTAGCCTTTTCGGTTCTGCCTGCTTTTGGGCGCGGTAAGCCACTCTCTCGTAATGTGGTGATAGAGAATGCTACGGTCCGTCTGGTGGTAGGTTCTAACGGGATGGCCAAAAGTCTGCTTTATAAGCCTTCGCACTCCGAATGTCTGGCTTCGGGCGTATCGGTGCCCATCATGTCGGTTACGCAGGAGCGCCCTTTTCACAATGAGATTAAGTTGGCTCATCCTAACAAGCGTACTACTTTTCAGGCCGATACGGTCTACAGGGAGGGCAATCGGTTGTGGGTGGGGTTCGAGCTGGTGCCTTATAAGGCGGTGATTGAGCTGCTCGAAACGCCGCACTATATCGGCTTTAGGGTTGCAAAATTTGAGGTGGATCCGGGTGCTTACCCTGCCTATATGAAGTTTTCGCCGCCTCCGGTTGCGGAGATTGCCTTTTTGCAGTTGCCGGTGAAAAACCGCGATGCTTTTGGGGAGTGGCTCAATGTAAGTTTCGATAAGAAACTGGCTGTGAATCTGCTGGCCACCGATCCCTATGCAAGGATGGAGGCCGAAAAGCGCGAGGGGTTTCGAATCATGAAGGCCGAAGCCGAGAAGGGGGTTCGGTTGGAGGATGTAGGGGCGGCGCTGATTGTCTGCCCAACGCCGCAATTGCTCGATTGTGTGGCGCAGGTGGAGGCCGATTTCGGTTTGCCGAAGGGGGTTGAGAGCAGGAGAGGTGCCATGATCAATGCTTCGTACTATTGGTCGGGCGACGTGACCCCTGCCAACCTGGCGCAACATCTTCGCTATGCTAAGATGGGCGGGTTTAGGGCTATGCTGCTCTACTACTCCTGTTTTACTGAGGGAGGAGGCTACGATTTGCTGGGGAATTACGATTGGCGGAAGGGGGCCTATCCCGGCCAGAAGGCCGATCTGCGCCAGGTGCTCAATACGTTGAAGCAGGAGGGTATTACCCCCGGGTTTCATTTCCTCCATTCGCATATTGGCATCAACAGTCGTTATGTGAGTCCGCGTGCCGATGGCCGGTTGCATCTCAAACAATATTTTACGCTTGCTCAGCCGATTTCGCCCTCAGATACATTGCTCTTTGTGGAGGAGAACCCCGCGGGCACCACGCTGGCCGACGGTTGCAGGGTGTTGCAGGTGGGAACCGAGATGGTGAGCTATTCGGGCTATACTACGGTGCCTCCCTATGCCTTTACCGGCTGTTCGAGGGGCCATTATAACACCGAACGCACTTCGCAGCCTAAAGGGTTGATTGCTGGCATTCTCGACGTGAGCGAGTTTGGGGCTACCAGTATCTATCTCGATCAGCGATCCGATTTGCAGGATGAGATTGCTCTTACGTTGGCCGATTTCTACGATGCCGGCTTTGCGTTTGTCTATTACGACGGTTCGGAGGGGGTGAACCCGCCCTTTGCCCACCATGTGGCCAATGCCCAGTATAGGGTGTACCAGCAGTTGTCGCCCGCACCGCTCTTTGCCGAGGGGGCGGCCAAGTCGCATTTTAGCTGGCATATGCTGAGCGGAGGGAATGCTTTCGATGTATTCCCTCCTGAGTTGGTGAAGCAGGGGGTTCGGAAATACCCCGCCGAAGAGGCGCCCCGGATGCAAAACGACTTTACCCGGATCAATTTCGGGTGGCTTGGCTACAATGTGCCTTCGGAAGCATCGGTGGGAACCCAGCCCGATATGTTGGAATTTGTTACCTCTGTTGCCGCGGGCTGGGATTGTCCTATCTCTTTGCAGAGCAATCTGCAGGCCTTTGCACAACATCCGCGTACGCCCGATAATCTGGAGGTGTTGCGCCGCTGGGAGGAGGTGCGGGCCACCGGTTGGCTCACACCGCAACTGAAGGCACAGTTACAGGATGTGTCGGTTGAACACCATCTGCTTTTGGATGCGCAAAAGCAGTTTGCGCTGGTGGTCTGTTCGCCCATCGAAGGGGTGGCCGGAGGAAGCCGCGAGGTGAGGGCCTTTCTCTTTCAGTATCAGAAGGATTGGTATGTAACTTATTGGCATATTTCGGGTCAGAAAAAGCTGGCTCTCCCCCTGGAAAAGGGCGAGGTGGAGGTGTTCCGTGAATGGGGCAGCCCCCTCCAAAATACAATTGCCCGCGAGGCGCACCGTGTGGTGGTTCCCGTGGGCAACCGTCTCTATCTGAAGGCCGAAGGCCTCTCGAAAAAGCGACTTACCGAGGCATTTCAAAAAGCACAACTGCTTGATTAGATTATCGTTGCAGCTTCCTAACGCAGCAATGCATCCCGGCTTCTTCCTGCCGCGGAGTTTCACCGCTGCAACAGGCCGTCCTATTTTACGACAAATTCGTAACTCCCCGATTTCAGCTCGGCCAGTACCTTGCCATTCTCGAAGCGCAGGGGGCCAACGCCCTCTTTCCCTTGGGTTACGGTTACCTGTTTGGTGCCGGAGGCAGCCAGCGAGAGGGTGGCGGTGGTGTTGGCAGGGAGGGTTACGCGGTAGGTGTAGCCGCCCGAAGGGTTCTTCTCCCAACCGCTGGCAATCTTTCCGTAGGGCGACACAAAGTGCCCTTTGGCAAACTGCATTTCGCCACCCACTTTGGGCTGCAAAAGGATAT
>JBFWIG010000346.1:0-2664 GCA_050256115.1 Bacteroidales bacterium
GCCTTAGATTGTCCGGCCTCCAGCCCGCTGGAGAGCAACGAGAAACCCGAACCGGCCTCAGTGCCCGAAACAGAAACCACTGCCGAGGGGGCCACCGACCCGATCTGGAAACCAAAACCATTGTGCAAACCGGCCCCGATAGCGCGAACCTTAAAGGTATAGACCTGGTTCACCACCTTATCGGAGGCGTTGGTAACCGTATTAATACGATAACCCAGCACCAGGTCGTTAAAATCATAATCGCCTTTTTGGGGCCAAAGATCTTCGAACAACAGGGTGGCAAAACCCGATGCCGATGGGAAATAGTTATTAAAAGCCCGGGATGGATCGTTGGGATAGGCATCCGAAGCATCGGGTACCCCGTCCGAATCGGCATCGACAACCGTAACCAGGGGAAGACAGTTGTTGGTCATATCGGAATTATAGAGCCCGGGAATGGAAATATCATCGATTACACTCTGTGCCGAACCGCCCAAGCCAAAAAAACCGATCACAATCCGGTACGACTTTCCGTTTCCGGCAATAGAGGCGGGCACCGGCACCGTTACCGTGCGAAGATCGGTGGCAATAGGACTGTAGCTGTAGGTATAAATTTGTTGAAACTGCACATCGGTAAACGTAGTGCCCGAGGTGGCATTATACTCAATATACGACACCTTATAGCCACGGCTGTTCTGACTTCCGGTTGAGCCGTCGGTTAAGCGCGTTTTAAAGGTGATATTCCCGGCCGACAACCGGATCCAGGGCGAAGCCACATAGACCGCGTTGCTCGACGGATCAACATTCAGTGCGCGGGTAATACCCGAAGCCTGGCCCGAAATAGGGGTCACCTTCTTGGGGGCAACCTCAATCTCCTTAAATATCCAGCAGTTAGAGACAGCGTTGGTTTCGAAATTATAGGTTACCTGCCCCGAAACAGGAAGAACCAACCACAGGAGCGTGAGCACGAAAAAATATCTGAAGGGTTTCATACAATTCAAAGGATAAAGTTTTACAGTAGGGGTTACACTTCAGGAGCCAGAGGAGGCATATCGGCATGATAATCGGTAGTAACCACCCCGTTCACAACCGGAACCGTTTTGGAAAGGGTGCCCAGCGAAATCACCAACTGCGTGAGCGAAGAGGGAACCGCCACCGTAAAATTCTGATCGGCAGCAATCGACACCCACTTCTGGTAATAGACCACCCCCGAAGTGTCGGAAACTTTTAAAACACCCGACACCGACACAGGGCTGTCGAGACCCGAAATCCGCACCGTAACCTCGTGAATCATACTCCAATTAAAGGAAGCAGGTGCCATAATATCATCTGTATCGACCGGATTAACAGGCTGAGGATTGGACGAATCTTTCTGACACGAAACAAGGGCCGCTCCCATCATCAGAAGCAAACCCAGAAAAACCACTATTCTCATACGAAGATCATCATTTATGTTCGGTTTAAAACACCCAATAAAACTTTGTGCAATAGTAATCTAATGCGCACAAGTAACAAACAGTCCAAACCATTTGTTCTACAAAAACCCAAAAAAAAATTAAGCCCTACAATACGAAAGGGGCGGTTTTGGCAAAAACCCGAAAATCTTTAATCATTCCCGGATTATCTACCTGTGGGCGGGGCAAATAGCGGAAGCCCGAAACCGTGGCCTCCGCGCCCAGATCTATCACCACCGATTGGGGCAGAGCCGGCTTCGAAACCGAATAATCGGAGTGCCAAAAGGTACTCTCCTGCAGGTCGAAAATCTTATCGGCGCCGTTACCGGCGGCCGACACCTCTTCGCTCTCGGCATAGACAATGCTCCACTTATCGCGGGGCAACGGATTCCCGGCCGCATCGAGCAACCAGAGTTCGGCAATAGAGGCGTGTTGATCCGCTCCATGGGTGCTCACCGCCTCCAGACAGAAGTAACGGGTCTTAACCGGAGCGGAAAAAGTGAGGGTCTGCCAGCCATTACCGGGCGCAAAAGCCCCCTGAAGCACCGGACGCTCATTGCGCAAATCGAGCTTCTGCCCCGCCTTCCGGTGCAAGAGCGACTCATCGGGTCGCAACATATCGATAATGGGCTTATTCAAACCGGCCAGCACGGTAGACTCCGGACCGGCCAGATCGAGCACAATCACCTCATTCTTACCCTTCTTCAACCAGCAACCCGGCATAAAGAGCGTCTGCTGCGGGCCAATCTTCCAGAACCGACCCAGCGCGATGCCGTTTACCCAGATCATCCCCTTACCCCAACTGCGCATATCCAAAAAGAGATCGGCCGGCGCATCTAACGTAAACTCGCCCTTATAATAAGCAGGGCCCACCCCTGCCAAAAACGCCGCGGCCGCATTCTGCCGATTGGTATTCGAAGCCATGGCACTGAGCGACCCTCCCGAAGCAGCCACCACACCCAGCTCGGACTTTTGCGTAAAGATCCGGTTGGCCACAAAGCCGTAATCCACCGGAAAACTATACACCTGCCACCCGGTGAGTTCCACCTCAACCGCCCCGGCAACCTCCGAAGCGTTTCCGTTGTCTGATACTAACATTACCCTGTCGGTAATTCCCTTTCTATCGTGAATGGCCTTGCCAAAATTGACACGACCCATAGCCTCCACCAAAATATCGAGCACCGCCTCACCGGCAAAAGCGGGCAACTTCACCACCTTCTCGCCCCGACGC
>JBFWIG010000347.1:0-2658 GCA_050256115.1 Bacteroidales bacterium
CCCTGGTGATCCGTTGAATTTACTCGATCCCGGGCTCTTTCCCGATGAGATGGGGCTCCAAATTATCACAAACCTGAGCCGGCAACTCGAATACAGCCGGATACAGGATTCAGACCGAATTACTGTTGTATTACAAAAATAGTTTGCTATGACCATTACCCGTACCCAAGAACAAGACACGGTAACACTGGCGTTGTCGGGACGCCTGGATTCATTGACCTTTCCGGTACTTTCTCACGAAATAGATACGTTCTATGGGGGTGCTCCTGTAGATCTTGTGCTCGACTTCTCGCAGATAGACTATGTGAGCAGTGCCGGCCTTCGCGTGGTTGTGGGTGCCCAGAAGAAGGCAACTGCTGCAGCGAAGAAATTGACGTTGTGTGGTCTTCAACCTGCTGTCCGCGACGTTTTCGTGATGACAGGATTGTTGTCGGTACTCACTATTGCCGATTAGTGATTTTCGGTTATTGGAGCCATCTTCATAGGTTTTGCTCTGCTTTTGCACGGCAATCTTCGATTCTGAGGGCTATTTTTGTGGTTGTCATTTATTGTTCAGCTATGAAAAACCAACGACTGTTTTGTAGATATGCCCTGTTGCTATCTGCCCTCACTTTCTCTCTATGTCCCATTTTTGCACAGGCCGACTCACTCGAGTGGGTTACAGGCGAGCAGACCCGCGTGGTGTGGGTAAGTCAGGTGAATGGCGATAAGTTTGCCTATCAACTTGCCATTATGGGCTATGATTCGCGCGTGGGTAAGGCAATGCCTATTGTTGCAAAAGTGGGCGATTATACCAAGCCGTTGATTACCCCCGACGGAAATCAGGTGCTCTTTACCAATCGGGACGACGGCTTTATCTACGCAGTGAATTGGGATGGATCCGGTTTACGAAAGGTGATAGGCGGAAACCTGGCCGATGTGTGCCGGTTTGGAAAGGATAAACGTATTTGGGTCTACTTTCAGGCCAAAAAGAACGATTTTTCCAATCCGCCAAAAGGGGTGCGCAGTAGTGACAGGCACATGAATAATCCCCTTTACAGGATGGTGCTCGATTCCGACCTCGAACCGGAATTGGTCTGGGATAAAACGCCACTTCATATTGATAATTTTCAGTTGTCGGCCGACGGGAAGTATGCCAGTGGCCTCTTTCCATGGCCAAAGGGAGGTGTGGCCTCGCTACCCAATGGCAGCTATTCGGTATTAGGTAATGGTTGCTGGACAAGTTTGGCTCCCGACAACTCCCGCTTATTCTGGATCTTCGACGGCCCTCACAGAAATGTCTACATGACCTCGGCTACCGGGCAGAAGTGGATGGTCTCTATCGGTGATGCTCCCGGAATCAATGGGTTTGAGGTGTACCACCCTCGTTGGAGTAATTCGCCAAGGGTGATGACCATGACCGGACCCTATTTGGGAAAAGGCGGACAACCCGGAGGAAATCGTATTCAGTTTGCCGGACCGCGTGTTGAGGTATATGTGGGCCGTTTCAGCGTAGACTATACAAAAGTGGATCGGTGGATACAGGTAAGCCACAATGATGTAGCCGATTTTTTCCCGGACGTTTGGGTTCGCAAGGGCGAAAAGGTTTCCGTGCCCGGCAATATCGGTAAAGCTCCTGAAATGGAGAATCTCAAGGTACTTAGCAAAAGAGCGGTAAAACGGTTAAAAAGCTGGCCCGGATCGGATGAAGGACTCCTCTTTTTGTGGGAGAATGCCATGCAAACCAACGAGGTGAAGCGCCCCGACGGAACCTCTTTTTCGCCTCAGTTACAACTTACATCGAAAGCCATTTACGGTCTTTGGCACGCACTGGATCTAACCTCCGGCTCGGTGGTTGTACCTGATGCAGGCCGTTATATCTCCGATGCCTGTAAGGAGAGCAACCAGATTACCCTGGAGGCCTATATTACCCCCGCGAATCTTAAACAATCGGGGCCGGCTCGTATTATCAGCCTCTCGAACAATTCGTCCGAACGCAACTTCACCCTGGGGCAGGAAGCCGATCAATTAGTACTTCGATTGCGGACACCAATGTCGGGCGAGAATGGCTCCGATCCGCAAATTACCCTTGCCCGGCTCAAGGCAGGGAATCCGCTTCATCTGTTGGTTACCTATGCTCCGGACCGGCTCTCCTGTTACATTGATGGAAAACAGGTTTCACCGGAAGCAACCTATCAGGGCGATTTTAGTAATTGGAAATCCTTTACGTTACTTTTTGGCGACGAACTAGACGGTAACAGGAACTGGGACGGATCGGTTGAGGGTATAGCCATCTATAATCGTTATATGGGCGAGGAAGAGGCACTAAAACACTATACCTTGTATCGTGAAAAGATTGTGCAGCGAAAGATTCCGGAAACCATCGAAGTAAGCGCAGTAATCGAGAAAATTTCCACCACCCCTTCGCCCGAATCGATTGCGCCATACCGGCGATGCCTGGCAGAGTATCTATACCGGATTGAGAAGGTTGAGAAAGGGACGCTCACCGAAAAGCAAATTATCGTGGCCCGCTGGGTAATTCTGGATGGAAAACGGGTGAATCCTGCAGGAAAGGTGGGCGATCGGCAACGATTAATCCTGCATCGGTTCGACGACCATAAAGAGCTGGAAGGAGAGAGGGTGGCTACCGAGATTGACGATTTTTCGCTTTCGCGTTAT
>JBFWIG010000348.1:0-2608 GCA_050256115.1 Bacteroidales bacterium
GCAATAGCGCTTCGAAGCATTAGAGCACTAGAGCACTAGAGCACTATTTTTTGTTTCTCGGGTGGTACTCCAACAACGTTTGCCGCAGGTAGTGCCGATCCAGATGGGTGTAGATTTCGGTGGTGGGTATCGATTCATGACCCAGCATCTCTTGCACCGAACGAATGTCGGCACCGGCCTCCATAAGGTGGGTGGCAAATGCATGCCTGAAGCTGTGAGGGCTCACTTTTTTTAGGGAAATGCCGGCCCTGACTGCCAGATCTTTTACGATCGAGAAGATCATGACGCGCGAAAGCGGCGCTCCCCTACGATTCAGGAAAAGTATATCGGCGTTTCGCGGAGTAACGGGAATATGCACCCGCACATATGACAGGTAGTGCTGAACCTGTTGAATGGCGCTGTTCCCCACTGGGATCCATCGCTGCTTATTCCCTTTTCCGATAACCCGGATAAACGCCTCGTCGAAGAAGAGGTCGGAAATATGGAGGGACGTAAGCTCCGAAACACGGAGGCCGCAACCGTAAAGAATCTCGAGAATAGCCAAGTTCCTCTCTCCTTCCGGTTTACTCCTGTCTATAGATCCCATCATGGCTTCAATTTCTGCCACCGAAAGCACCTCCGGCAATTTTCGACGAACCGATGGCCTGTCTAGCCGATCCACAGGATTTTCGACTACCTGCTTCTCCAGCGCCAAATAACGGTAAAAAGCTCTGATGCCCGAGAGGAAACGTGCCTGACTGCTGGCTTCGAATCCGGAAAAATGGCCATCAGAAACCATCTTTCGAAGCATTGTCGCATCAACCTGATGAGGAGCTGTTCCGGGCGCGTTTTGCTGCACCCACAAGGCAAGATGCTCTACATCGCGCAAATATGCCGAAGCTGTATTGGCCGAAAGAGAGCGTTCGTAGAGGAGATGCCGCCCAAATTCGGCACGCATCGAGGCCCATGCAGCATCGTTTAGGAGAACAGTTTCCAACTCTTTAGCCGGGGCAACCGGGAAATGTGTTCGAAAACAGGGGTATACGAAAATCCTTTGGGAACCGAAAGTGTGTAATGCAGAATCACGATCCCACTGCTAAGGGTATACTCCATCCGGAAATCGAGAATATACAATTTATTTGAAAGCAGCAGGTTACGCACATTGTCGGAATCAACCGCCTCCCCTTCAAAAACCAACTCCAAAAGTTTGCTGTCGGCATCGGGGAAGTGTCGCTCTTCTACCGATTGTAGTAAAAACAGGGTAAACAGAATGATACATAATGCAACCGCCGATAACCAGAGTAATCCGGCGCCAATGCCCAGCCCCAGCACTGCCATAGACCAGATAGAGGCGGCTGTAGTAAGCCCTCTCACATTGACTCCCATGTGCAGAATGGCACCTGCGCCAATAAAACCCATTCCGGTTAGCACTTGTGCCGCAATTCTACCGGGATCGGCTGCTGTAGCGCCCTGCTGAACCATAGGCAGATAGAGCGAAATCAGCATGGCCAGCGTTGATGCTACGCAAATGAGAACGTGGGTTCTAAATCCTGCAGGTTGTTTTCTGGCCTGCCTTTCCAGCCCCACAACCGAACCGGCAACCAAACCCAGCAGCAGACGGCAAAAAGCCGCCTCAGGGGTTAGTGCAGTGCCAAAACAGGATTGCCAAAACGATAGTTCCATAGTTTACAAAATAACCATCCAATCCAAACAAATGTACATCGAAAACAAATGTACAACTAAATCCGTTCGGTTATCCCCCCCCTTTGAATGGAAAACTTTGTGTAGGTTTGCAGCAGCAATCGGAACTATCCATGCAGGCAATGATACTGGCGGCCGGGTTGGGAACCCGGCTATTCCCCATAACGCAAACCAGACCCAAGGCGCTGGCCGAGGTAGGCGGAGTACCCCTGCTCGAAATTGTTATGCGGAATCTCAAAGGGTATGGTTTTACGCATGTGGTGGTAAATATCCACCATTTTGCCCCGCAAATCCGCGCTTTCCTGGAAAGTAAAGATAACTTCGGGCTTCAAGTTACCCTTTCGGACGAAACCGAAGCACTCCTTAATACTGGGGGCGGCCTCAAAAAGGCAGCACCCCTGTTCGAAAGGGGTCCCATCCTGGTTCACAATGTTGATATTCTCACCTCTCTTAATCTCAATGCGCTCTATCTACATCATTGTAAATCGGGTGCGCTGGCCACTCTTGCCGTGAAGGAGCGGCCCACCACCCGGAGTCTGATTGTTGGAGATCATAACTATCTCTGCGGCTGGATTGACCACACTACCGGCCAGGTACGTAAGCCCGGCACTTGGGCCACCGAAAGCCGACAGATTGCCTTCAGTGCCATCCATGTGGTAGAGAGAGAGGTACTCCTCAATGCCACCGAAAGCGGAGCCTTCAGCATTCTCGACACCTATCTCCGACTTGCCGCTACCCCCGCTATTCTCACCTATTCGCACCCACACGATCTCTGGATGGATATGGGTAAAATTGAAAACCTGAAGGAGGCTGCCGGAGTGCTGCCTCAAATAGTGAAACCCGGAGAGGCCTGAGCGCCGCTTCACAACCCAAAGTACTATGTCTGTTCATGCTAACATCCGAAAGGTAACCACACACGTGCTGAGCG
>JBFWIG010000349.1:0-2584 GCA_050256115.1 Bacteroidales bacterium
ACTGCGCTTCGATAGCTGAGCAAATTTGGTCCAAACCCTTATCCGGCAAGTCGATAAGTATCGTATTATACCCCCTTTTGGCCAGTTCAAAAGCATAAGCTTTTCCAAGTCCTCCCGCTGCGCCGGTAATAATTGCGTAATCGCTCATGATTTTCTTCTCTTGTAGTGCTATGTAACCCTCGGCATCCGGAAGCAACCCAACCGGACTATTCGGCAGAAAGTTACTAAAAATCGGCCGAGCCACCCCAAAAAAAGTGGTGATGCTTACCTTTTTGGGGGTACCTTTTTGCCGGAACGAGGTTGGGAAATATCGTCCAGATAATCGGCAATCGCCTCATCAACAGGGGTAAAAACCATATCCAACTCCTGCCGGGCTTTTTGGTTATCATAGAAATTCAACACCTGCAATATCTCGGTATTCACCGACGAAACCTCCGTTTCTACCTTACACCACCGGCAAAGATCGCCCAGACGACCCATCACATAGAGCATCCAGTTGGGGATAGGAATCAATAGGCTCTTTTGCCGGTTCAGACGAAGTACCTTCCGGTAGAATGCCTTATAGCTGAGATTTTCGTTGGCAAGAATATACTTCTGCCCTGTTGCGGGTAATGCGAATGCTTTACAAACAGCTACCGCTACATCCTTTACATGGACAAAATTCTTACCCCCCGATGGATAAAAGAGAACAGGTTTATTCAAAGCCATTTGAATGATGCGCCCGGAACTCGGCTTACTATCGAACGGCCCGAGCATAAAGGTTGGACTAAGGGTGATAACGGGCAGATAAGCGGCTGCATTGTCGATAACGGCCTGCGCCCGCAGCTTACTCAACGCATAGAGCGACTTTGTAAACGGGTATCGCATAGGCGATGTCTCGCTGCCGGGGCTCTGGAGCGAGCCATAACCGCAGGTATTTGCCGTACCAATATAGATGAGCTTCTCAACGCGGTTCGCGATAGATGCGTCGACAACACATTGCGTACCCCACTCATTGGTTGGCAGGTAATCATCGAGTGTCAACAAACTCTGCGAAGTAAGGGCAGCAATGTGAACCACATACCTACACCCCTTTATCAGGGTAGTAAGCAACTCTTTATTGGTAATATCGCCCTCTATAAGCCGGATGTTTTCGTGCGCATAACCCACAAACCGACTCCGCTCTCTAACCAATGCCGTTACAGCGTAGTTTTGCCGGGCCAGCAACGCTACCACGTTTGTTCCCAACAACCCGCTTGCCCCGGTAACAAAAACCCGATCTTTGGTTACTGATGCAGCCATGCCCGATAGCGGTAAAAGGTATGATGATCATTTCCCAAAATAGCGCTCTATCAAGGCATGCAGCTCATTTCGGTTAATCGGCTTTGCAATATAATCGGTACACCCGGAGGCGATGGCTTTTTCCCTGTCGCCCGATTGCGCATGAGCCGTTTGCGCAATGATCACAACCTCACTGTTAAATGCACGAATTTGCTTTGTGGCTTCATATCCATCCATTTCGGGCATACGAATATCCATCATGATTACGTCGATGTCGGGATGTTCGCGGCATGCAGCAACGGCCTCGATTCCCGTGACAGCCCTGAAAATTTGCTTACCAAATTTTTTGATGAACCGGGTAAGCAAAATCTCGGAAACTTCATCATCTTCGGCAATCAGGATGTTAAGCTTCCTTACAGCATCGCTTTCGGCCGAAGAGGAACTCTGGCGGTTCATCGTTTCGGCAACCGGCCGGGTATGGCAAGGCAGTGTAAAATAGAAGGTTGAACCTCTCCCCTCTTCACTCTCAACCCGGATTTGCCCGCCAAGCATTCCCACATAGGCACGCGAAATGGATAATCCCAGTCCGGCACCCTGACGTGCCATTGTGTCGGCAATATCGGCCTGAATAAACCGCTCAAAAATATGCTGCTGCTTCTCTTTCGGGATTCCGACTCCGGTGTCTTTTACATAAAATTCTATCTCTCTCTCTTTTGCGGTATAACCAAACTCAATGGTTCCCGCATCCGTAAATTTTATGGCATTCTTTACCAGATTAGTGAGAATACCGTAAAGCTTCTCACTATCGGTTTGCAGCACGGCTTCACTATCGGATAAGTCGCAATGAAACAAGAAATTGAGTTGTTTTCTGTCGGCATCGAGCCGCAACACATCATAGACAAATTGCAACTGCTGATTGATGTTGGTCTCTTCAAGATGGATATCAATGATGCCCGACTCTATTTTGGATATGCTAATAATATCGTTGATAATACTAAGCATTCGGGCTCCACTCTTTTGGATAATTTGCAGGTATTTATGCTGCAGCTCGCCCGACAAATCGGGTTCTTTCAGCAGTTCGGCAAACCCGAGAATACCATTCATCGGAGTGCGAATTTCGTGCGACATATTGGCCAGGAAAGCCGATTTCAGGCGGTCGCTCTCCTCCGCTTTCTCTTTGGCATCAACCAGCTCCTCAATGAAGTGGTCTAAAAAAACTGGACAGGAAAATTGCTTACATTTAAATTTTTCTGTTGCATGAAAAGATCGAGAAGAGTATTTAGTGGTGAGTTCAAGGCCAAAGTAGCCCTTGAAGCGGTAAAAG
>JBFWIG010000350.1:0-2583 GCA_050256115.1 Bacteroidales bacterium
AGCGGGTGAGCTGATTGTTCCTCCATTTACGCGTTCGGTGGTTGTGGTTATTGAGTAAGGCATACACCGGAATCGAATCAGTTAACTATTTAAATCACTGCTTATTATGCGCCATCATAGTGGTAGTTTGTATGTAACGTCCAATCTTAAGGTGGCCGATATTTTGCTCGACAATCCCCATCTTATTTTAATGTTAGAGCATTTTGGAATAGGACTTTCGGTGCAAGATCAGACGGTAGAACAGATCTGCCGCGCAAGACAGGTAGAGACCGGACTTTTTCTAACCCTTGCCAACCTTTTTAACGGTCATACCTCACCGCTTCCGGTTTCGGAATCTCCTGAGACCCTGCTCTCGATAGTGGCTTATCTGCAGAAGAATCATGAGTACTATCTGAATGAAAAGCTGCCGGTGATTCACAGTTTGATTCAGGAGATGCACCACGAAAACGACCAGTCGGAGATGGTGTTGGTAGAACAGTTTTTTCATGAGTACCGCAACGAGGTGGTGGAGCACCTGAATTACGAAAGTCAGGAGGTTTTTCCTTACATCGAAAGCCTTTGTAGCCAAACTGCCGCCGCACCTAACGAATATCGCTATTCGATGGAGGAGTTCAAAGGGCATCACTCCGACATCGAAGAGAAATTAACCGATCTGAAAAATCTGCTGGTAAAATACCTTCCCCGCCGTAATGATGCGCAAACCCGACGGAACCTTTTGTTTGGCCTCTTCGAACTGGAATACGATCTGAACATCCACACCCGGATTGAAGATTCCATTCTGATTCCTCTTGCAGAAGCGCTAGAACAGCGCAAAGTACGCCTGTAATGAGCCGGAAAGCCCTTCATATAGTGGTGCTGGAGCCTTCGTACATGGTGTATGAGGGTTTGTTGAGTGTGTTGAATCAATTAAATCTATTGGTAGTTTGTCGTAGGGCCGGGTCGCTTCAGGAACTTCAACTCCTCTCGCTGAAATCGGTTGTTGATGTGGTAGTGGCCAATCCTTTCTGCCTAAGTAATCAGCCGAAGGTTCTGAATGCGCTGAAGCGAGAACTCTCAGATACCCGCTGGATGGCACTCGTTTATGGCTGTTTTGATCCGGGATTGTTAGCCCCGTTCGACGAGACAATCTCTATATATGACTCGCCCGAAACGATTGCGCAAAAAATCAGAAAACCGATGATTGAGTCGACCGAAAAGGATCTGCCGGAGCTGCTCAGCGATCGGGAAGTTGAGGTGCTCCGCCAGTTAGTTGCCGGGAAAACCAATAAAGAGATTGCCGATGCCCTTTCCATCAGCACCCATACCGTCATTACGCACCGAAAAAATATATCGCACAAAACAGGCATTAAATCGGTGCCGGGCCTGACTATCTATGCGGTTGTTAATCATCTTTTTACCATTGATGCAGCATCATGATATCTCATGCTTTCCGCACAACAATGGGGAGGACGTTGTGTAAATGTCCCCATTATTGGGGATGTTCACCTTTCGCGTAACCCGTTACTTTTGCGGCGTTCAAAGAATGATCCCCGTAATGAAAACGTCAATCCTCTTCTCTCTTTTCACCCTTCTGTTTGTTCTCTCTTCCGCATCGGCGCAGACCGAAAGTCGATCTGAAGAGTCACCCCTTCTTTTCGAAACCTCTTATCTGGGCGATGCGGTAACCAATCTCTCCGGGGGGATTAAACGTGGGGGAGGCTATTTGGGAATGGCAAATTTGAAGATACTTTTTTCTACCGAGAAGGCGTCGCTTTGGCGGGGAGGACAACTCTTTATTAATGGTGCCAATACTCATGGCGCTACCCCCTCTGAAACGCTGTTCGGCGATTTTCAAGTGGTCTCGAATATAGAGGCCGGCGATCATACCTATGTACATGAGTTATGGTATCGGCAGGAGGTTGGCTCATTGGCTCTGATTGTGGGATTGCAGGATTTGAATGTGGAGTTTGTAGCGAGCGACTATGCTTCGCTGTTTATCAATAGTTCGTTTGGTGTGCACTCTACAATAGCCGATAATATCCCCTCGCCCATTTTCCCCCAGACGGCTTTGGGTGCACAGTTGCAATACGCCCTCTCAGAAAAGATATCGGCCAAGCTTGCTCTCTTTGACGGACATCCCGAAGATCTTGACGAACATCCGCATAATCTGGAGTGGAAACTCAATTCGCACGACGGGCTGCTATGGATTACGGAGACTGCCTTTACGGATCTATGGCGGAATGCTCTCCCTTCGCAATATAAGTTAGGCGCCTATTTTCATACCCATAAGGAGCCGGCTCCTGCCGACAATCCTCTATCTTTGCTGCGGCAGGAAAACTGGGGTGTTTATCTGCTAGCCGATCAGACTCTCTATTCCGGACCCCGTAATAAGAGGCTTTCTGCCTTTGTTCAAGCCAGCGTGAGTCCGGAGTCGAAGAACCGTAATAGTTATTATGTGGGGGCAGGTTTACATTTTAAAGGATGGTTACCATCGCGCAGCGAAGATGAGTGGGGGATAGCCCTGGCTCATGCCGGTATGTATCAATCCGGGGCAAGATGCGAAACGGCGTTGGAATTGACCTACAAGGCCTATTTGGGCCATCA
>JBFWIG010000351.1:0-2564 GCA_050256115.1 Bacteroidales bacterium
CACGCTCAGAATCGGGAACGCCTTTGCCGTTGTCGGACACCCGGATGGCAATCCGGTGCTGTTGGGAGAGGTGCGCGCAGCTTATTTCAATACGGGTTTCGGTAAATTTTATGGCATTTCCCACGAGATTTCCAACAATTTTTTCGAGGGCATCGGCATCGGCATTTAAGAGCGGAAGGTTTTCGGGGATGTTTTTAACGAAATTAATGTTTCGCATGGAGAAGAGTGGCTCAAATCGTTTACAAACCGCTTCAATAAGTTGTCCGGGCTTAACCGGGGCAAAATGCATCCGGAAGGTGCCGCTGTCGGCCTTCTGGAAGTCGAGCCACTGTTGAGCAAGCGAGAGGAGATGACGGCTGTTGCGTTCTACTGTTTGTAGCGAATCGTCGAGGTGGGGTGGCACCCCTTTGGCATGAGTACGCATCTTTTCTATCGGAGCCAGGATAAGGGTAAGAGGAGTACGGATTTCGTGGGCTATGTGGGTGAAGAACTGCATACGAGTTTGGTGCAGTTCGCTTTCGCGCGCTTTAAAAATTTCGTCGGCCTTTCGCTGTTGGCGGGTTGCCCATCGATTGTGGAAGTAGTAGATCAGGAAGAGGAGAAGAGCCATTCCAACAATCCAGTAAAGCACAATAAAGAGGGGCGATAACCAGAAAGGTGGAAGGATGGTGAGAAGAAGGGTCTGTTCGGTACGGTTCCAGACACCATCGCTGTTAGCACCTCTGATGTGGAGGGTGTATTTTCCGGCTGCCAGATTGGTGTAGGTAGCTTTTCGGAGATTTACCCCTTGGTTCCAGTCGTGGTCGAACCCTTCCAGTTTGTAAGCGTAGAGATTACGCTCGGGGTTGACAAAGCTGAGCGCCACAAACTCCAGGCTAAATACGTTTTGATGATGGGTAAAGGTGATCTCTTGCAGATTGACCGGCGATTCTCTAAGAATCCCATCTTTGGAGAGAGGCAGATCACGATTGAAGAGCTGAATTTGGGTGATGGCTAACGGGGGCTCGTGTGGGTTGTCGATAATCCGCCCGGGATGAAAAGCATTAAAGCCGTGCGAAGTGCCGGCATAGATCTTACCCCGGCTGCTACGGAGCAGGGCTCCGATCGTGAATTGGTCGCTCTGGAGACCGTGGCTCTGGTAAAAGATTTTACTCTTCCCTGTTTCGGGGTCGAGGCGAACCAAACCACGCAGGGTGGTAAGCCAGAGTAAACCCCGGTCTGCAACCACACCGCAGATTACCGGGTGCGAAAGCGGCAGCGCCACTCTGACAAAGTGGTTTTTCACAGCGTCGTAGTAGCAGAGACCGCCATCGGTAGCAACCCAGAGGCGGTGTTGAGCATCGAGGCAGATGTCGTTAATGACGTTTCCGGGCAGAGAGGTGGAGTCGGTAACAGATGCATGGAATTGGCTCCACGCATCACCTCTTTTGTCGAACATCCATAGGCCGCGTCCGCGCGTAGCAAACCACATCCGCGACAAGGGATCTTGCAGAATTCTTGAGACGGTAACACCGGGTCTTTTATTGCGGACAAAGTTGCCGAACTGGGGGTCGTAGTGGTGGATACCGCTCATCGTTCCGGCCCACAATATGCCGGTATTGTCTTTATAAAGGCTATAGACACTATTCAAATCGGAGGGTAGATACCCTGTAGAAGGGGTATAAGGGGTAAGTCGGCCCGAACGGACGTCAAGTTGGAATAGTCCGTCGGTGTAGGTACCTACCCAGAGGGTAGATGCATCGAGACAGAGGGCGTGGACATTACCCTGCCACGATACCCCCTCGGGTAGAATATGGGTGAAGCGTTTTGTGACAGGCGAAAACTGATGCAATCCGGCATCGTCGGTACCTACCCAGATATCTCCATCCGGCCCCTCGCAAAAGGAGCTCACCACATAGCCCTGAATGGCATGTGGCGCAGGGGAGGGAAAATAACGTTCGAACGCCGCGCTTCCGGGAGCCATGTAGTTGAGGCCGCCATAAAAGGTGCCCACCCAAACGCCACCTTCACGATCTTTGAAGATAGGGTAGACAAAACGGTTAGAGAGGCTACGGTTATCGGACGGATCGGGGGTTACAAGGGTATGGCTGCGCGACAGTACCCGATAGTGGCTCAAACCATAGTCGGAGCCGATAAGAAGCTCGCCCGAGGCCAACTCGGCAATGGAGTGAATATGTGAGATAGCAGGACCCGAAGAGGTAATCAGATGACGATCAACGGCGCCACTATTTCGGTCAAGAGCAAGCAATCCGCTGTCCCATGTGGTAATCCAGAATAAGCCGTTGCTATCTTCAAAGAGATTGCAAATGGCTATTCCCGCGAGTTGGGTGTAATCCGAAGAGGGTTTAAAGCACATCAGGCTGTCGCCATGTGCCGGCATATACAAAAGCGGATCGGTTAATCGCTGAAACCCCACCCAAATGGTTCCACGGCTATCGGCAATGAGCGAAGAGACCCTGCCGGCACCCGACTGATACCCCTCCGGCAGCACTACCTGCTCTACCCTTCCCATCATCGCAGTGGAATCGAAGGCACTTATCACCCCCGATGGTACGATTGTCTCG
>JBFWIG010000352.1:0-2551 GCA_050256115.1 Bacteroidales bacterium
ATCGGTTGCGAGTGCCGCTGTGTGGCTTATTCGGCAGCGGCAAACTTTACGGTGTAGTTTTTCAGCTGGCCTTTGTATTCGCATTTAACCAGGGCCGATCCGGTGGCGGAGGTGGCCTGAGTAATGGCAATCTTCACGTCGGGCTGGCTGGCCGTTGCGGTAACGGTGGGTACGGCAGTGGCTCCGGCAGGGAGATTGTAGGTAACTTCGTAGGGAGTTACATCCACAACGCCGTTTTGGTTGGTGGAGCGAACGGGGATTTCGGGCAGCTCGATGGCCTGTCCGTTTACTTTTACGCTAACGGTGGGTACCACGGGCTTAACCAGCTTCTTTTTGGCGGAGCTGAAGCCCAGGCCGGCCATGTCGAAGAGCGCGCCCGATTCGGTGCTTTCGGCCACCAGGAAGATGGCATGCTTTTTCTCCAGTTTGTCGACAGCTGCCGATACGTCGATGGTAAATTGGGTGGGGGTTTGGGCTGCGTTGGCGGGAACTTCAATTACGCCAATCTTTTTCCCTTTCCAGGTGGCATTGTCCCAGGGACCGTCTAACCATACATTCACCTTAAAGGCAGCAGCCGTTTTGGGGGTGATAAAGAGGTTGAAGGCGGTTTTGTTGCCCGGTTTGGTTCCCTCAAAAGCTTTCAGCCCTTTTTGGTCTTTTTTCAGACCGCCAAAGCCAAAGTATTTGTACCCGATGATATTTCCGTTGGCTACGCCGGTAATGGGCATGTTGTTGTCCCAGTTGTCCCACGAATCCTGCTGGCTTCCCATGTTGGTGAGGAAGCAGGCGTATCCGGCAGAGTAGTACTGATACGGATCCAGACCGTAGATGTGGAACCCTTCCGAGGTGACTTCGGCGCCGGTGTATTCGTGTCCCTGGCTGTCTTTGGCTGTCCAGATGCCATCGGCGGCATAGGGATCGTAGGCTTTGATCACCACCTTACCGCCATCGGCCACCGATTTTTCGTCCCAAGTAATGGTAACGGGGGCAACCATGGGCTGACGGGCATTGCCAAAACCTCTGGGGGCTCTGTGGTAGAAGGCGTACCATTGGTCGTTAATCTTCTCGATGCTGCCATGGGTGTTGTGTCCGGTGTAGCCGGTAATCAGACGGCTTCCATCTTCGCTAACTACCGGTCCGCGCGAGTCGACCAGCACACCGCCGCTCTTCCAGGGGCCCAGCGGAGAGTCGCCGTAGGCGTAACGCAGGGCGGAGTTGGTGCTTCCCAAGCCGTAGTCGGGGCCGGAGTAGCCGCTGTATACCCACACGTACTTGTTGCCGATCTTGCGGATAGAGGCGGCTTCAAAGAAGTTGAACATGCCCAGGTCCTGTCCGGGGAATACCGCCGGATAGGTGGTCCCTTCGGGATCTCTGATCACACCGTAGCGCGAGCTGGCAGGGATAAAAAAGTCGATGGGTTTGGTGCCCGGACGAACCGAGTACATGGTTTTCTGATCTAACTGAGCAGCGGTGGATCGCTGGAATCCGTAGAATCCGTAAGCCCTGAAACCGATCTCGAAATCGGGATCTTTGGAGTCGGTTATATATTCAATAAATACCGAGGGGTCAAAGCCCATGGTGCTGCCGGGTAGCGCTCTCGTACCATCTTCGGTTATGTTGATGGGGGTGAAGGGGCCGTCGGGGCGGGTCCCTTTAGCCACCATGGCCTCTCTGGCACGACCGCGGCTGTGCGGGTAGAGATAGTACTCCTTGGTGCCGTCTTTTCTCTTTACCTCAACAAGGTCGGGGGCGTACATCACATCCCACTGTCCTTCGATAGGATAGGTAAAGATGGGGCCGTCATCGCGCCAGTTGGCCAGGTCCTCTACAGGCGCTGACCAGGCCCGGATGTCGGGTCCGCAATAACTTCTAAAGCGTACATCGTGCGATCCGATAATGTAGGCACGGAATTTTCCCGGTTTGTCGGGGTCTTCGAAAACACGGGGCTCTCCGTCGGGGAGGTGCTCCCAGAGCGGCAGATAGGGGTTGCCCGATCCGCGATACTCATACTTGACCGGAGATGAACTTTGGTTCGAGGGCTGGCTGGCGCCTCTCGATTCGACGGCTGCTAAGAGACCGATGGCCACAAGGAGCAGGAGGGCCTTGTGCATTTTGCCTGCAAATGTAACACGCTTCATATTTGATCTTTATTAATGGATATTCGCAACAAAACCACGTTGACCCAACAGGATAGCTGTGGGGGTGGCGGGGCGTTGTTTAGTAAAGATCGATGGAGGGTTACATCGAGTGGATGCGAAGGTAGAAAAAAAAGCCAATGGAGAAAACAGTGGCTCACCTTTTCTTCTGCCCGGAGGTCGATTTCTGCCCCGTAGCGGGTTGGAGGGCAACATAGGCCCCGTCTCGTTGCTGCACGCTCACTTCTATCTGATGTTCTCGGCAGATATTCTCCCAGGCACGTTGCGTTTTTTGGGGTATGTTTTTGGCAATCACCACAATATTTGGGCGTACATTTTTGCACAGTTGTGCCATATCGTGGCGCGGATCGGTTCCTGCCCATAGAATATCGGCCTTAACGGAGGGGGGAAAGGCT
>JBFWIG010000353.1:0-2539 GCA_050256115.1 Bacteroidales bacterium
CACCGGCTGGGTACTTACCGAAGTTTCGGCCACTGCTTTTGCCATCGCTTCGGCATTACTGCCAAAGTGCGTGGAAAAGAAGTCGATCAGCGGCTGTAGCAACATAAAGGTAACAAAGCTGCCAATGAAGGCAAACGACATCCTGTAGGAGGAGAGCGTGTTTCGATCGAGCGGATCGGACGAGATAACCGCCAGCAAAGATGCGTATGGCACATTAACCAGCGTGTAGATGAGCATCATCATCGAGTAGGTGAGATAGGCATAGACCAACTTTCCGGTCTGCCCGAAATCGGGCGTAAAACAGGTAATGACACCCATTACCGCAAAAGGCACGGCAAACCAGAGCAGATAGGGCCGGTATTTCCCCCAGCGTGTTTGGGTACGGTCGCTCATGATGCCCACCAACAGGTCAGTGAGGGAGTCCCAGAGGCGGGCAACCAGAAACATGGTACCGGCGGCGGCAGCAGTAATGCCAAATACATCGGTATAGAAAAAGAGGGAGTACATCCCAAAGATTTTCCAAAACATGGAGGAGGCGGCATCGCCAAATCCGTAGCCGATTTTTTCCTTTAAAGTGATCATCTCAATAGTTTTTCAAGATTTCCAGATTCGTGGCAATCTGCTTTTTCAGCGTCCGAACCGAGGCACCTGAGGTGAGCCCGTCTTCCGGGGTGTGGAGGCAGTAGTCAACCAGCCTCTCTACGGTGGTAGTGGCCACATGCATCCGGGTATCGGACGAGGCGTAGTATATATAGAGGGTGCCATCGTCATCGGCAATCCAGCCGTTGCTGAAGAGCACGTTCGAGACATCACCTATGCGCTCCTCCCCTTCGGGTGCCATAAAGTAGCCCCCCGGGGCTGCTATCAGTTTTGAAGGATCCTGGAGCGAAGTCATGTACAGATACAGCACATATCGCAAACCGGCAGCACACCCGCGCACGCCGTGTGCCAGATGAAGCCACCCCTGTGGTGTCTTGATGGGTGCCGGCCCCTCGCCGTTTTTCACCTCCTTGATGGTGTGATAGTAACGACGGTCAATGATAGTCTCCTCCTTCACCTCGGCGCAGGCCATATCATCGATAAGTGCCCAGCCAATGCCCTGACCGTTTCCGGCATCGATAAAGCCATCCTGCGGCCGGGTATAGAGGGCATACTTTCCATTAACAAACTCGGGGTGGAGCACCACGTTACGCTGCTGGCTAACCGAGACCAGGTCGGGCAGTCGTTCCCACGTAATCAGATCTTGGGTACGAACAATACCCGCTGCTGCTTTCGCCCTGGAGAGATCGCCGGGCTCGGCGCTCTCGTCGAACCGTTCAACACAGAATAGGCCGTAAATCCAACCATCCTCATGGGCAGTGAGCCGCATGTCGTACACGTTGGTTGCAGGATCTTCGGTCTCGGGAATCTCCACCGGGTAATCCCAAAAGCGAAAGTTATCGACGCCGTTGGGGCTCTCGGCAATGGCAAAGAACGACTTGCGGTCGGCTCCCTCCACGCGCACCATCAACAGATAGCGGCCATTCCATTTGATGGCGCCGGAGTTCATGGTAGCATTCATGCCAATCCGCTCCATCAAAAACGGGTTGGTTTGCTCATTAAGATCGTATCGCCAGTGCAGGGGGGTATGTGCGGCAGTAAGCACCGGATAACGAAAGCGGCAATACCAGCCGTTCCCCTCGTCCAGCTTCTGGTTCTTACGGGCAAGGAGGCTCTCTTGTGCCTCGATCTTCTTTTTGATTTGTTGTTTATATAACTGCATTACTATTTGCTTTATTTGTTACCAGCCGGTTACAGAAAGATGCCCCTTCGCAAAGACCTTATCGTACAGCTATTTTACATCTTTAATATTGCCCAGGAATAGATACTTGGGATTCGCTTTCATGATTTTGAGCAGATCTTCGTGGGTAGGTCTCCGGGGTTCTCTCATCTGGAAGTTGCCGCGCGGAGGGGTGGTACGCCAGGTTAAGATGTACGATGATTGATATTTGGCCAGAATTTTCTGCAGATCTTCGCTGATGGGGCCGCATTCGCTTAAAGCATGCAGTTTACGCTTTTCTTTGGCCAGCTGCGAGGTAAAAGCCAACGCGTTATCCACACTCTTGTTAAACTCTTCGCCCTGTCCGTACCAGTCGATAGATAACATGTCGATGTATTCATCGCCCGGGTATCCTTTCAAATACTCTTCTGCCGAATAGACTTTATCGGTGTTATAGGCATAAAGAATATTGTGCAAACCTTTGCTGCGCAGATAGTTTACTGTGTATTTCCACAGTTCGGCATACTCTTCGTCGGTACAACGATTCTTACCCCACCAGAAGAAACTACCGGAGTGCTCGTGGTAGGGGCGGAAAATAAAGGGAATGCGGTTTCCGTTTTCGTCTTTCCATTGTGAGAAATAGCGGGCCAACCTATCGAGCCATGAATTAAACATGGCGTGATTGTTGCCTCCGGGTAATACCGATTTAACCGCGTTGAGGCCATCGCTCGAAAGCATGTTAACTTCCCAGGCCGATCCGGCACCATTAGGCTCTTTCAC